>CAISKC010000140.1 GCA_903885895.1 uncultured Legionella sp. | reverse complement strand
TTACGATTTCCAAGCAAACTCTTACAAACATCGACGGGTACTTTCTTTTTTCTATTTAGGATGTCAAATCATCAGAAAAAAAATAGAATTGCCAATAGATTGGGCATTGATTCATCATGTGGATAAATATGCCCAATGCGTGTAAGAAAACGGCTCGATCCCTCAGGTCGTTCGGCCCAACAAGCGCGCGAAGCGCCACATCTGCTACAACTTACTGACAGTTGTCAGGCATCGTGATGCCTTAAATCCGGGCATTATTTAGATCAAGCATTGACCAAATTTGCCATCATGCCCAAATAATAAATAGGGTGCTCAAACTGTGGTGTTCTTACTAAGAATGTGGTAAAGAGAAGCGATCTCTCCTTTTAATTGGCGAATATTTGTTATATAATATACGCACTTCTAAACGGCATATTGGGTGGTCGTTTTTGATCCAGAACAGTTACTTTTCATTGAGACAATGTAATATGTTTGGTCCTAGTTTTGTGAGCAGGGGTGATGGATATTGTCCCCGAGAGAGTCTGTTATTTGACGCCATTGGAGGGATAAATGGCTGGTAATGATATAGCAGCACCTCCATTGTCCGCAAATCATTTAGATACTCATTCCAATCGTTCCCGTTTTCCTGATGTTGCATTACACAAACTTCGTTCCTCCTTATTTAATTTTACTACCCAAGCGAATACCGCTTGCGAGAAAGTGACTGTACCGGTTCGTCAATTCATTCGACCACATCATCAATCTGGTAGAGCCTATCGTTGGTATGGTCTTGCCGATGCGCTCAATTTGAGTGTGAGCTTATGTACTTTGGGTTACACGCTTAAACATGCTTATCAGCAATCTAGCCAATTACTTACCCCACAAGAATTTCAATTGTCGCTAAAAGAATTTCATGACGCAGAAAAAACTCCAGAGGGTCTTACTTTAGCCATTTTGTTTACGGTGTTTCTAGTGGGTTTTTCTGTATTAGGTAGTTATTATGATGAAAATAAAGACGCGCCTTGGGTAAAGGATTTGGTTTTTTACTGGCCCTATGTGCGAGATGCGAGCAAGCAATATAAGTGGACAGGTAAAGGTGAATGGGCTGCTATGTCATTACTGCTACAATATGGTTTTGCGCAGCAAGCTTATTTAATTCAGCTCATGTTCCCGCTTATGTTGATTGGTGGGACGATTTCAGCGATTAATCGAATTTGGTTACGCTGGATGCGCGACAAGCGTAAAGACATGGTCAGAAGCAATCTTGATTTGATTGAAGGCATCAAGGCGCCACTTCATCAATTGGATAAATTACCAAAATCCTTGACTGGTTTTGAATATTCTTTGATATTTTTGCAAGATACCAAGGAATTACATTATATCAACGCATTTGCCAAATCTGAGCGCGTTGTTATGAAAGAAGAAGAATGGACTGATTTTTATCAGCAGGTTTCAGAGCTGCAAACGGCGAATATTCACGCTAGGATGAAGCAGTATTTTTGTTATTTATATAAAGACAATTTAACTCCAGAGCAAATAAATGATAAGACATTATTGCGCTTGCATTTTATTGCTAATCAAGATGCAATGGGTGTGCGTGAGACAGAAGAGCATGCTGTATACGCGATTAATTCGGAATACTTCGACTCGTATGTTTATTTTTCGCAGGCAGAAGAGATCGACGATGTGCAGCGTCTCTATTATATTACAAAAGAGGGGCTATTAGTTAAGCAGAGTAACAGTGCTTTGTTTCATAAAAAATACCAAGAAGTACAGCAAGACAAAAATGTGTTAAATCTTTCCACTACGCAATTGAAAACCATCGGTCATCCAATAATTGGCACGCGACAACTAGGACACAGTTATCAAGAGTTTGTGAAGATGCGGCATGACATTCTTGCTAACAATCCCGATCAAAGTAAGAACAAAATTCAAAATCAAAGTGGTTGGACAACTTGGTTTGCGCCGCTGTCAGCGGGTGGTTCAGCGATTGGAGATGGACTATATTTTTACTTTTTTGTTGCCAAAATGACTGTGAGCACGTTATCTCCTGGTATGGCATTTTTCATGATGAGTGCTTCTGCCACATTATTTGTTACTTGTATGGTGACACGTATCGCAGAGGAATTTGATTTTCAGCGTCGCTTGCAGGTGACAATCTTGCGAGCAGAAGCAGAGCTGTCTAAGAAAGATTGTATATTGTTACATGAGCAATTAGAAAGCTTATTGGACAAAGAAGAAAGTGAGGTCGATGATAATGAGTTGACTACTATGATTAGCGCGTTAGAAAGCTCTATGGCACATAGAAAAGAGCAATTAAGATTACATGGTATTGAGACAACGCAAGATCCTATTGCTACAGATACTCTGAGTCAACACAAGAAAGCCGCATTGTTATTATGGAACGAATTGCACGATGAGTTAAAACTTAGTAAAGGCTTGCAAGATCAATTAAGAGTCAAATTGGATCGTTCTTATTGGGCAGCTGCCTTGGAAGGTATGCAGAATGGGTTGGCAGTGCAAGGTGCTATTTCAAGTTTTTCTTTTATGGTTTCTAGCTTATGTTATGTTTCAGCGGCAGCATGTCCGCCGGCATTTATTATTGGTTGTTTGGTAGTAGGGTTAGCGGCCATCATATTGTCCTGTTTACAAGGCTGTATCAGTCATTATTTTTATCTCGAAAAAGTTAAACAAACTAAATTGGAATTGTCATTAGAATTTCGCGGCGAAATGCTGAAGAAAATGACGAGTGAAAATCTGCATGTGGTTGCTGCTACCAAGGATGACGTAGATAAAGCGTTGGATTATGTGAACAATCAACCCCTTGAGCCACCGGTTGATTTTGTGGTCATTGAATGGAGCGAAATACTGCGCTTATTGTGTAAAGGCTTGGTAAAAGGACATAATTCTGCATTGGAATTCTTTTCTAGGTTATTAGAAAATACAGATAGTATGTGGATGTTACCAATTATTGTCGTGGGTGGTACGTTGAGTTTTGGAGCTGCTTTAGCTATGCGTGCGACAGCCAAGGGATTTGCTGTCGGTCGACCTGATAGTAATGTCAATGCAGGGGATGCTGCAGGTAGTGCGCGTAAGTTTTTCGATACAGATAAAAAGAAGAATATAGCTCAAAAAAGAGTGTTTGATTCTAGTATGTCTTTTGAGGTCGATACTACTGATCTCGATGACGATGGGGTAGAGAGAGAGCCAGTCACGCCTGTGGGTTATTATGCTTCACTGCTTTAGTGAAACTTGATTAGAGTGCTAGGATTCTTGTTGGTAGAGTTCTGGATTCAGATTAGGATCATTATACATTTTAAATTGATGATAACGCCGAAACGTACGAGTTTGTTGATATAAATCCTGGAGTAAATTCTGCAAACATTGCGTCAATTGACTATGTTGTGCATGTAATATATGTAGCTTTTGTTGGCACAATTGACGGTGTGCTTCGTCAGTATTGGCCCTGGTAGTTTGCACTGCCATATAATGTGATTTCAAGGATAAAATAGACAAACGGTCGATGATCATTCCCGGTGTTTCAGAGTGAACAGGACAATCTTCTGCCACAGACAGGATGATGGCATTGGCCAGCCATTCGTCAATAGCTTCCATACGATTATTGCGTTGTTGATTAAAAGAATCGATAGCGCGCTTGGCTTCATATACAAAACTATGTCCCATATCTTCGCGTCTTGCACGGTCTTCGGCATGCCACAATTGAAAATTAAAGGCGTGATTCTCTTCAATGAACTTTAGTAATCCTTCTTGTTTGATCTGCACTTGAGATGCAAGCCATATTTGGATACCATCGCCATGTATGCGAGTAATGTCTTGGATTAAATTATGAATATTCATGCGATCTTTAGGATAAAAAGCGCTCATTTTACTGGGTTTTTCGATATAACGCCAGTACCACGTTGTCGCACAATCTCATATAAAGAAACGCCCGTCGCCACGGATACATTTAAACTTGTGACAGAGCCCAGCATAGGAATGGCAAATAAGCCATCGCAATGCTCGCGTGTCAATCGTCTTAAACCCTCTCCTTCTGCACCTAAAACTAAAGCGATGGGGCTCTGGCCACTGAGCTGATAGAGCGATTGTTCTGTTTCCGAGGCGGCGCCGTAAAGCCATATGCCTAGTTCTTTTAAAACTTCCATGCTACGTACTAAATTGGTAACGCGAAAGACTGGAACAGATTCTGCTGCGCCACACGCAACTTTGCTGACCACAGGGGTGATCGAAGCCGATTTATCTTTGGGGATGATGACACAATCTACGCCGGCAGCATCTGCAGAACGTAAACAAGCGCCTAAATTATGTGGATCTGTGACACCATCTAAAATGAGGATCAAAGGCGGTTTGGTTGTTGCTGCTAATAATGTGGGCAAATCTTTTTCATGAAAAGCAGGCAAAGGTGCGGCAACTGCAACAATACCTTGATGTACCAGATCAGGAAATTTTGCTGTTATCTTTGCTGCAGACAACGAAACGACTGGAATAGCCCTTATTTGAATCAGATCCCATAACGCCAAGAGGCGCTGATCTTGGCGATCTTGATTGATATAAATTTGTTTGATATGGCGTTGCGTATTATGGAGCAACGCCGTTACCGCATGTAAACCATAAATCAAGTGTTCAGTCATCAACGTGCTCGTCTAGTGCGGGTTCAAATTCAATTTTACGCTCATCCAAATCTACACGCGCTACCAATATGGTCATGGGATCGCCTAAACGATAGACCTGGCCACCGCGTTCCCCTACTAAGCGGTGTTTGACGGCATCAAATGCATAATAATCTGAGCGTAACGCTGTGACATGGACTAAGCCTTCGACATAAATGTCATTGAGTTCGACAAAAATACCAAAACCAGTGACCGCAGAAATTTTACCTTGGAAGACTTGCCCAAGCTTATCTTGCATATATTCACATTTTAGCCATGACACAACTTCGCGGGTTGCTTCATCGGCGCGTCGTTCAGTGGTGGAGCAATGCTTTCCTAAGCGATTCATGTCTTCATCGGAATAAGAAAAGCGATCGATGGGTTGATTATCAATCAAATAACCTATAGCACGATGGATGAGTAAATCGGGATAACGGCGAATGGGGGACGTAAAATGCGTATAAGCGGAATATGCTAAGCCAAAATGCCCTTCATTGGATTCAATATAGGTTGCTTGCTTGAGCGAACGTAACATGACGGTTTGAATCAAATGTTTTTCAGGCTTGCCATCTAATAGGGCAAGAACTTGTTGAAAATCTTTCGGAGTGGGTTGTTTTCCACCGGGCAATTTCAGACCGAACTCACCTAAAAATTTACGTAGCGAGACGATTTTATCTTCTTCTGGTGCTGGATGGACACGATAAAGCGCGGGAATCCCACTTTTTTCGAGGAATTTTGCAGTGGCCATATTGGCGGCTAGCATACATTCTTCGATCAAGCGATGCGCATCATTGCGGATCAAAGGTTTGATGCGTTGGATTTTACGATTAGCATCAAATTCAATTTGCGTTTCAGTGGTATCAAAATCCATCGCGCCCCGTTGTTTACGGAGCTTATATAATTGTTGATATAAGTGGAAAAGATCTTGGAGTGCTGGCCATACATGTTCCGCGTCGCTGTCTGCACTGCCTGCCGTGATCCAATTGTCGACTTGATCATAGGTCAGACGTGCTTTGGAGTGAATGACGGCGCGGTAAAATTGCGAGCGTTTGATTTTACCTTCTGGGCTAATCGACATTTCAGCGACCATACATAAGCGGTCAACTTTGGGATTGAGTGAACAAATGCCATTAGACAAAGCTTCGGGTAGCATGGGAATCACTTTTCCGGGAAAATATACGGAGTTACCACGGCGTGCACCTTCTTTATCCAGAGCAGAATGGAGGTCAACATAATGACTGACATCCGCAATGGCGACGTATAATTGATAGCCCCCTTTGGGTTTGGCCACGCAGTATACCGCATCATCAAAATCTTTGGCGTCTGCACCATCAATGGTCACAAAAGGTAGGTCGCGAAGATCGGTACGGTTTTTGAGATCATGCTCTTGAACTGTTTGGCTAATTTTTGCTACTGCTGCGGTGACATCATCTGGCCAAGAACAAGGGATCCCATGGGCAAGAATCGAAATTTCGATTTCCATGCCTGGTGCCATATGCTCGCCTACAATATGAATGACTTTACCAATGGCTTGTGAACGTTTATTGGGGAATACGAGTACTTCTACAAGTACAATTTGGCCATTCTTAGCTGCAAGGGTAAATTCAGCTGGTATGGAGATATCTTGAGTCAGGCGTTTGCTATCTGGTGCGACGAAGCTGACGCCATGTTCAGAAAAAAACCGCCCGACAACGGTGGCATTCGCATGTTCGATGACTTCATGAATTTTGCCTTCTGGTCGACCACGGCGGTCGACAGAAGTTTGAAAAGCTAGCACCGTATCACCATGCATAACGCCGCGCATTTCGGAAGCGGATAACATCATGTCATCCCCTTCATCATCGGGAATGAAAAAACCATATCCTTCAGGATGTGCTTGAATGGTGCCTCGTCGTAAATTAATGTGACCAAACAGACAATAGCGTCCGCGACGATCTTGCATCAATTGCCCATCACGTAACATCGCGCGTAAGCGAAAATTAAGCGCCTCTTGCTTGCTTTCGTCTTCTATTTCCAGTTTTTTTATGATCTGGGTACGTGTAATGGGACGTCCGAAGTCTTCCAAAACCGATAGAATAAATTCACGACTTGGAATAGGTTGTTCGTATTTTTCACTTTCCCTTGCGTAGAAGGGGTCTTTCGATTTTTTAGTCACAATTCACCATGTTTGGCTTATCTAAATAGGTTGCAAGACATAACCTTGCCGAGCTAGGTATGCTTGGATGGGTGCTAAGAGCATGTTTTCACCAGCCCAAAAAATACCCGCGTTTGCTTCTGGAAATGTTACCTTGGGCCATTGGCAAATAGCCAAAACATCTGAACAAGGAATGGCTTGCTCATGACCAGGTTTAGATTCAATGCATTGTAATGGCAAAGAAGCATTGTCTTGATTGAGTGCTAAAGCAGACCATTTCCCTGCCTGCAATAAACTACTAAATCCTGCTTGCGCACCTTGATTGCTAGCTGGACGCGTCACCCATAAATCAGCATCTGATAAATTATGCAACATTAACATCAAGGGTTGCTTGGTGGTAATATTTGGCATAGCATCACGAATGGGCCAAGGAACACACCCGCGCGGATACACTTCTTGTGCATGCACGCCCATCGATATCACGCAACATAAGATGACAGATAAAAATTTCATGTTGTCACTCAATCATGGATTCATTTTATATATCTTCACAGCTTACCATGATATCCCTATCTCTGTCATTTTTTGAGAATGAGGACTTACACAAAGATGGCGTATGACGCAACTTTATAAAAATGACGTAAGTCTAGCCTAATGAATATTCTATTTTGAGCTAAACTTACTATTAAAGGTCATTATTATGGTGAAGCCATGCGTTCACGAGAGGAATTAGAAGCTAAATTAGCTGAGATAAAATCACAAAATCGTATTGTGACGCCACTTTATTCGAACATCTCTCAGTCCATTATCAAACTCGCTGCTGATATTCAGCGCCGTGCACCTGATTCGATAGGATCATTGACGCCCTATCTAGAAAGAAAATTTGCTGAATTGTCTGTTCTAGGCAAAACAAAAAACAACCTAAAAGAGTTTGATGCACAGTTACGAGTAGAGATAACCCTGATTAATTGTTGCGCAGATGATGGCCAGTTAGAAACAACTTTATTCATTTTAAATAACGATGCTAGGGCTCCGCAAGGGGCAGCTAGAGAGTTAGCGGCTACGCAAATGATTCATCAATTGGCTGCAAAACAAGATAAGATCACAGCGCAAACATTATTTCCCAATGTGATCAAAGAGGGGCGTATAGAGGATCTGGAACGAATGTTTAAGTCACCCTATTTTGAACAAATGACAATGGATGCTTTCAAAGAGTATCTCTTATTAAATGGGGATCAAGCGGTCGATAATTATGAGATTTTCCCTGGAAAAACATTAAGATCTCTTTTGGAATATGGCGTGCCAGGAAATGAGCATGCAACGATTAAAGATATCATCTCAAATTATGTGCAAAGCCATCCTGAATGTATCCCTGCTCTTAATCATAATATGACGCTCAATCCAGGTACCTTAAATACGGTTTGCAAGGTATATCACATGGATCGGTCCAATGTAGAAAGAATATTTAAAAATGGGCTGGAATATGAACGCCGGCCAACTGGGATAGATATGGCGTATCGCTATGATCCTTCAGCACACCAGGCATTTGATCAGGCGGAAAAAAACCTAGCAACCATGGAACGTCAATTGCGCGCGTTATTTCAAAATCAACCAGATCTTCTATTGCATGCCAAAAGATATATTGATACGCAAAAACAGGCTATGCCCTATCTAATCAAGGCTAAGGATCCGATCGCAATCTCACAATATTCGCAACAGTTAAATTTGGTGTTTGCTATGGGCGCCATCATTAAAAAATGTCCAACTATTTCCACCAAGCTCAAACAATCCCAACAAAATTTCGACGAGATAATTGTCAATGAATCACGATCGGTGGTCTTGTTGGCTGAGCAAATTCAAGCATTATCCCTTGAGGACCCAGCAAAAGCTCAAGCGATCCATGTGGCATTGACGGAGGTTTTGAATCAATCGCCCGAGATGACCTTCGATAAGGTTGTACAGGGGATGCGTACGAATACGGATGAGAACAACCCTTTGGGAAACGCCCTTTCAACAGCGATGGGGACACATCGAGATTGGTTTTCGAAAATTGTTAACTATTTTTATCCATTCGATACCAACACAATGAAGTATTTCAAAGAGAAAATACAAGAGAAGACGCATCTCGAAGCCAAAGATCGTGGGATTGATGTGAGCGACGAGCCGAACCAGACTGGATCCAGTTTCGGAAAAGGTGGCACATACTGACCTTGGAGTTTTGCGTAAGTTTTATTTAACTTAACGTATAGAAACAAATAGATTTCTTCGATTTACAAAGGTAAGGTATAATTTCACTTTTTGTGAATAACTAAGACTAAAATCCTATGATAAATCAACGTAAAATGCTGGTTACGAGTGCTTTGCCTTATGCAAACGGGCATTTGCATTTGGGGCATTTGGTCGAACATATTCAAACCGATGTTTGGGTACGTGTGCAAAAAATGCTGGGTCATGCTTGTGTTGCCATATGTGGCGATGATGCGCATGGTACGCCTATTATGCTTAAGGCCCAACAGCAAGGCATCACGCCTTTGGCTTTGACTCAAGCCATCCAAGCCAGTCATATGCAAGATTTTAAGGCATTTGGTATCCATTATGATTGTTACCACACGACGCACTCTCCGGAAAATGAAGCATTGGTTGGTGACATTTACCAACGCTTGCGTGCACGCGGTGATATTTATACGCGTGTGATCACGCAAGCTTACGATCCAATTGAGCATATTTTTTTACCTGATCGCTATGTCAAAGGCACCTGCCCAAAATGCCAAGCGCTCGATCAATACGGCGATAGTTGCGAAGTTTGTGGTGCGACCTATTCTCCTACAGATTTATTAAATCCAGTTTCAGCCATTTCAGGCGCTACACCGATTGAGAAAGAATCGGAACATTATTTTTTTGATTTACAGCGTTATGAGTCGTTCCTGAAACAATGGACTTCAAGTGGTACGTTGCAGGCGGAAGTTGCAAATAAATTAGAAGAATGGTTTGCCGCTGGTTTGCAAGCTTGGGATATTTCCAGAGATGCGCCTTATTTTGGTTTTTTGATTCCAGGCACGCAAGATAAATATTTTTACGTGTGGTTAGATGCGCCGATTGGATACATGGCGGCTTGCCAACGCTATTGTGACGAAGCAGGGCAATCTTTTGCGGAGTTTTGGGATCCGGAGACCACGACGGAGCTATATCATTTCGTTGGCAAAGACATCATGTATTTTCATGCGCTCTTTTGGCCTGCTTTGTTATCTGGTAGTGGGTATCGTTTACCTACCGCTATTTTTACGCATGGTTTTTTGACCATTAACGGGCAAAAAATGTCAAAATCGCGGGGTACTTTTATTGAGGCGCGTCGCTATTTGGAGCATTTGCATCCGGATTATTTGCGTTATTATTTTGCGGCGAAAATGAATGGTCGGGTTGATGATTTGGATTTGAATTTTACAGATTTGTTGCATAGAGTGAATGCCGATTTGGTTGGAAAAGTCGTGAATATTGCTAGCCGATGTGCGGGTTTTATTCAGAAGCGTTTTGATCAAACCCTAGCAAAAACACTGCATAAACCAGATTTGTATCAAGATTTGCTGCATTTGCGTGCAGACATCATTGCGGCTTATGTGGCACGTGATTATGCGCGAGCGCTGCGCTTGATTATGGAAGGGGCTGATGCGGTGAACCAGTATATAGATGCGGAAAAACCATGGGTATTGGCTAAAGATGAGGCAAGTTTACCGCAGGTGCAGATGGTGTGCAGCATGGGGCTGAATTTGTTTCGGATCTTAATGTCTTATCTGAAACCCGTTTTGCCCAAGATGGCTGAAACTGTCGAGACATTTTTACAGTGCCCACCTTTAACCTGGGAAAATATAGAACAGCCTTTGTTAGATCATCAGATTCAACAGTTTGTCCCATTGATGCAGCGGGTGGAGCAGAGCGCTATTGATGCTTTGTTGGGAGATAGCCCAGCATAGATCCTCGTCTCGAGGGCCTGCAAAGTTAGAACAACACGTCAGTGAGGAAAAATCGTGAGTCTTGTGCAAGATATTGATGCGGTATTGCCCCAAACTCAGTGTGGTTTATGTGGGTATGCAGGTTGTCGTCCTTACGCTGAGGCGTTGGCGTCTGGTGTTGCTACGATTGACCACTGTCCTCCGGGTGGCGTTAAGACTTTGCATGCATTGGGGGCTTTGTTGCAAATTGATCCCAATCCTTATGACGCTGCGATGGTGCAACAAATGCGCCCACCGGCTATGGCGATGATTCGTGAAGCAGAGTGTATTGGGTGTACCAAATGCATTCAGGCTTGCCCTGTGGATGCTATTGTTGGGGCAGCCAAGTTGATGCATACTGTTTTAGCCCACGAATGCACCGGTTGTGGTTTATGTGTGGAACCTTGTCCGGTGGATTGTATCGATATGCTGGATGTCTCTGCATTGGATTACGATCCAAATTTGGCGCGGTCGCGGTATCAGGCGAAACAAGTTCGCTTGATAGCAGAAGAGAATGCAAAAATTCAGCATTATCGAACCAAAAAGCGTTTGGGTGCAGCGCAAACGGATGATGCGGCGGAGAAAGCAGCAAAAAAAACATATATACTAGAAGCGTTGGCGCGCGCAAAGGCGAAATTTTGATATGAATCATGCAAAATTACAGCTTATTTTTGAACGGTTCCAGGCACAAAATCCTCATCCTAAAACAGAATTACAGTATCAATCTACTTTTGAATTATTGATCGCCGTGATTTTATCGGCGCAAGCGACCGATGTGAGTGTCAACAAAGCGACGCAACATTTGTTTCCTATTGCGAATACGCCAGAAGCGATTTTGGCATTAGGCGAGGTCAAATTAAAAACCTATATTAAAACGATAGGGCTTTTTAATAGCAAAGCACGGCACATCATTCAAGCTTGTGAACGTTTGGTGATGTTACACGATAGTATTGTGCCTGCAACGCGAGAAGCCCTGGAAGCTTTACCAGGCGTGGGGAGAAAAACTGCGAATGTGGTTTTAAATACGGCGTTTGGGCATCCTACTATTGCAGTGGATACGCATATATTTCGAGTGGCCAATCGAACTGGGATGGCGCGTGGCACAACACCTTTAGCGGTAGAGCGTGGTTTGGAAAAAAAGATTAATGTGAAATTTTTGCGCCATGCGCACCATTGGCTCGTACTGCATGGGCGTTATGTTTGTGTGGCAAAAAAACCGCATTGCCAAACGTGTGTGATTCGTGATTTATGCGAATATCCCGAAAAAACCATATGAGGTGCAAAAAATGGATGTTTTTTGGGTTTTTATAGGTGCGGGCTTGGGTGGTAGTTTGCGTTATGTTTTGTCTAATTTGAGTTATGGCTTATTGGGCCGTCATTTTCCCTGGGGAACGTTTCTGGTCAACGCCAGTGGTTCTTTTATCATGGGCGTGGTTTTTGTCGTATTCATGAATAGGTATGCAGCGTTTGCGCCTCAATTACGTTTGTTTCTGCTTGTGGGTCTTCTGGGGGGTTATACGACCTTCTCATCTTTTTCGATTGAAACTTGGAATTTGATTGAATCGGGAGCCTGGTTTGCAGGGATCTCAAATATTTTTTTGCATCTTGTCGTCTGTTTGGGGTTAACGTGGTTGGGGATCATGTGGGGTAGACAATTATGAAAATGACCAAAGTAATGGTGGTACGGATTTACGTGATGGAATCTTCGCATTTGTTAGAAAAAATATTAGATTATTTGCGCAATGAAGCCAAATTGCGAGGTGTCACGGTGTTTCGAGCGATTTCTGGCTTTGGTGAAACAGGCGAACAAACGTCTTCATTTATGGCGTTATCCATGGATTTGCCTTTGAGCATCGAATTTTTTGACATACCTAGTAAAATTGAACCGGCATTGACGCATCTAAGTACTATGATCAAGTCAGAGCACATGATCGTTTGGGAAGCGAATGCGGTGGATTAGGGGCTGAG
>CAISKC010000139.1 GCA_903885895.1 uncultured Legionella sp. | reverse complement strand
GAAAAAAGAAGATATTGTTTCTTGCGTTTTATTTGCTGCAGAAACCGAATAGAAGAATATTAATACCTAAAAGGCTCACTGGTTGATAAGAGTTTGGCAACAACGCAATGGAACTATCCAGTAATTGTACAATAAACCCTAAAACCCAAATGGTAATCAGAATGGGCGTCCATACAATGGTGCCTGCTAATAAATATCCGCGTAAATGTTTCACTTGTCTCCACCTTTGGTTTCTGAAGTTTTTGTGGCAGGCGCTGGTGCTGGCTTAGAATCAGTCGTGTGACTTGTTCCTGATTCTGCCGCTGGTTTTGGTTTTCCTTTGTCTTTAAAGTCCGTTGCATACCAACCTGTCCCCTTCAGTTGAAAACTCGCAGCAGAGACCAAACGCACCGCTGTTTCTTGGCTGCATTCTGGACAAATTTTCGTAGCAGGATCGCTCATTTTTTGCATCAGATCAAACTGATGTTGGCAGGCTGTACATTGATATTCGTAAATTGGCATGTTATTCCTAGTGATAACTTGTTCATCTGAGGTATCGCCTCATTTTTTCGTTAGCAAAACAAAGCTTGCCAACCAGTGCGACATCGATACTTTCTGGTAAACTCGTCGCTTACGCTCCTTTGTTCACCCTACATAAAAATCGAGTCGCTTTCTGTCTAAGTGACCATTATAACGAAATCTAGCAAAAAATCATCGTTCTCGTTATAGTACTAGCATGTTTCTTATTTAGGTTTGTCAACATGTATCATGGATTGCAACATCGGCTTGGTGATATCTATACACAATTACGTGAAACCGTTTATCAATTTGCGCAACAAGAAATAGCCCCTCTGGCTGCCGAAATTGATCAAAGTAATACATTTCCTAATCATTTATGGGCCAAACTTGGCAGTTTAGGCTTGTTAGGCATTACCGTTTCGGAAACGTATGGTGGTGCGAATATGGGATATCTGGCTCATGTGATTGCAATGGAAGAAATATCTCGTGCCAGCGCTTCTGTCGGTTTGAGTTATGGCGCGCATTCTAATTTATGCGTCAATCAACTCTATTTGAATGGCACAGAAGCTCAAAAGCAACAATATTTACCATCATTAATTCAAGGGCAAACCGTCGGCGCTTTGGCGATGAGTGAAGCTAATTCTGGTTCAGATGTAGTCAGTATGCAATTAAGCGCTAAACCTGATGGCAAAGGATATCGTCTTACTGGTAACAAAATGTGGATCACCAATGGTCCTGATGCCGACGTGTTAATCGTTTATGCCAAAACCAATCTCAAAGCGGGTAGCAAAGGCATTACGGCCTTTATTGTCGAGAAAAACATGCCTGGCTTCAGTACAGCGCAAAAACTAGATAAATTAGGGATGCGTGGCTCTAACACTTGTGAACTGGTATTCCAAGATTGTTATGTTGGCGAGGAACAAATTTTAGGCCAAATCAATCGTGGTGTAGCCGTACTGATGTCTGGATTGGATTATGAGCGTACGCTATTAGCCGCTGGTCCAGTCGGTATTATGCAGGCTTGTTTAGATAATGTCGTACCGTATGTGCACGAACGTAAGCAATTTAATCAAGCTATTGGAGAGTTTCAATTAATTCAAGCCAAGCTCGCAGATATGTATACGGATCTCAATGCAGCACGTTCCTATTTATATGCAGTAGCCAGTGCCTGTGATCAAGGATTCGTTAGCCGTAAAGATGCCGCATCTGTGATTTTATATACGGCAGAAAAAGCCACCCAGATGGCATTGCAAGGCATTCAAATCTTAGGGGGAAATGGGTATGTAAATGATTACCCTACTGGCCGCCTCCTGCGCGATGCAAAATTATACGAAATCGGTGCAGGTACCTCAGAAATTCGCCGTATGTTGATTGGAAGAGAATTATTTATGGAAACCGCGTAGCCTGATGCGGACATTACACTCTGAAACTTAAAAACATGCTCTCCCCTAAAGGCAATGACGTTAAATTAAGGAATATTTTCTCAAATATGACCGCGATCCGTTCGTGCTGAGGACTAAGGTATCCTCTCATGATTTTTTGTTACAAAATAACACAAACGGGTGTTGGGTGGACAAAGGAGTGCAACGACGTGCCGAGGTATATGTCCAGATTTTAACCAAAATGTATGGTGATAAAACTCTAATGTTGGTTGACCGATTTAGAAAAAATATTTAAATCTCCTCCGATCCG
>CAISKC010000138.1 GCA_903885895.1 uncultured Legionella sp. | reverse complement strand
GATGTATCCCCTCATAAATTTTTATTAAAAAATAACACAACAGAAGTGTAGGGTGGACAAAGGAGTGCAACGACGTGCCCACCAGTTCGAAGAAATAAGCACCAACGAACCACTGCTTTAAATTATTGCTTCGAACTGGTGGGCACGCTGCGCTTTGTCCACCCTACATTTACATCGATTTTCTATCAAAAAATTATGCGGGGATACCTCAGTTCGAGACGCCGCAGGACGTAGGACTTCCAAAGTTGAATTGTAAACAGACCTACTATTCAGCAAAAAAAAACGTCATCCAGATCGCAGCGAAGGATCTCCATCATTTGGCACGTTGCCATTATAAGGAGATCCTTCGCTGCGATCTGGATGACGTACTGTGGTTTTTGCTCAGATGGGTTACGATAAACCACCCAAAAAAGTGAGCATCAGACTTTATATACTTGTCGCTAATGAGTTTCGGTATTTTAGGCGATTCGATTTTTTTGCTCATAACTTCGAAAAAGATGCGTAATAGCCATTCTATTGCAAATCTTATTCGAAGTTATGGGCGGAAAAATCGATAGCATAAAAGCCGAAAACTCGTTAGTGACAAGTATATTATCCGCGTGTACCAATAAACTCATCATCAAAATAACGCTTCAGCTTAGTACGTAATGTACCACGGCTTACACCAAGAACACGTGCTGCTTTAGATTGGTTGTAACGAGTTAATTCCATAACTGTACGAAATAAGGGGCCTTCAATTTCTTCCATCACTAATTGATATAAGTTCAAATTAGGATCTTTCATGTTCGCAGAACCTAAATAAGATTTTACGACACCCACTATATGCTGCACCAACGCTTCGTCGGATTGTTGTACCGCATTTATTGTTACTGTCATTTTAGATCATCCCCATAATATATTAGTATTTAGTATGTTTTTATGCTATTTCTCGCATTCTGCGCAAATAAAACAGCCCATATACAAACCACCATGGGCGCTATAATAGCAATATTCTCAAATAATGTAAAGATTGAATCAATGATATTCATGGTTTTTTTTTAAAATGCCAAAAATACCCTCAAACACAGAGTCTCGACATTAAAAACATTATTTTTCGACAGAAAAGCTTTCGCCGCAACCACATTGTCCGGTTTGATTGGGATTCTGAAAAACAAATTTGGCATGCACACCTTGCTTCACATAATCCACCGTTATCCCTTTTAGATAAGGATAACTGGCTTTTTCCACACAAACCACACGATTCGCAATGAGTGGAAATACCAAATCATCGCTTTGCGGCGCATTCACATAATCCATCACATAAGAAAAACCAGAACACCCTGTTTTTTTCACCGATAAACGCAAATTTTGATAATGTTGCTCATCCAAATATGCCAAAACGCGCTGCTGTGCAGCAGGTGTTAAAGTCACTCCAAGCGCCGAGCTGTGTGCGTACTGAACCGATGCTGACATAGTTTTCTCACTGTAATCTTAATCCCTTATTAGGGCGTAACCAATACAATAATAACTTTTTTTCTCCATATTGTCATCATGCTCTTACGTTATGCTCAAATTTTCTTGTAAAGAGAGTGATAACGACGTGTCTTTTGCATGACATTCACCGCACTTTGACTCTAGTGAAACAGCTGACGTATACTGCTTTTTTTTACTAGGAGACTGCAACGTATGTCTTTGCCCTATATTTTGGTGCTCTATTATTCTAAAACAGGCTCCGTCGCACAATTAGCCCAATACATCGCTCGTGGTATTGCCTTTGTACCAGGCATAGAAGCGCGTATTCGAACCGTCCCCCCCGTATCACCAACTTGTGAAGCCAGTGACCCAGTTATCCCTGAATCTGGTGCCGTGTATGCCAGCCTTGATGATTTACGTCAGTGCTCAGGACTTGCATTGGGCAGCCCTACCCGGTTTGGCGCCATGGCAGCTCCGATGAAATACTTTCTTGATGGGACGTCTGGATTATGGTTATCAGGTGATCTCGTCAACAAGCCCGCTTGTGTCTTTTCTTCTTCTACGAGTATGCATGGCGGTCAAGAAACAACCTTAGTCAGTATGATGATGCCATTATTTCATCATGGCATGCTCCTCATGGGGCTACCTTATACCGAGGCCGAACTGACTCATACTGTGTCAGGCGGAACGCCCTATGGACCAACGCATGTTGCAGCAGATCGCCCAGCTGGAGAACTAAGCTCAGATGAGATCGTGTTAGCCAAAAAAATGGGAGAGCGCTTGGCGAAAGCTGCTTTGAAATTGAGAGAATCAGCATGAAAGTGATCAGCTTCAACGCCAATGGAATCCGAGCTGCAGCACGCAAAGGTTTTTATGCCTGGCTCGAGCAAGAACAACCCGATATCGTATGTATCCAAGAAACCAAAGCGCAACGTGAACAATTGCTACCTAGTCCCGAGTTTTTTCCTCAGGGTTACCATTGTGATTACTTTGATGCAGAAAAAAAAGGCTATAGTGGCGTCGCCATCTATGCACGTAAACCACCTCTCGTCACCCAAAAAGGCTTCGGATGCACTTTTTGCGACACCGAGGGCCGCTATCTACAATTTGATTATGCGAACTTGTCGGTCATATCGCTCTATCTACCATCCGGCAGTAGTTCCCCAGAGCGCCAAATCGTCAAATATCAGGTTTTAGATAGCTTTATGCAACAATTGCATGCCCTCAAAGCAAGTGGAAAAGAGTTGATCATCTGTGGTGATTATAATATTGCGCATCACAATATTGATCTTAAAAACTGGCGCGGCAATCAAAAAAACTCTGGCTTTCTCCCTGAAGAGCGAGCTTGGTTGGATCAGGTATTTGGCAATGTGGGCTTAGTAGATGCGTTCCGCGTGTTGAATCAAGAGCCCGATCAATACACCTGGTGGTCTCTGCGACAACGTTCCTGGGAAAAAAATGTTGGCTGGCGCATAGATTATCAGGTTGTTACCCCAGGCTTGGTGCCGCTGCTACAAAGCGTCAGCATTTACCGTGGTCAACCATTTTCGGACCATGCACCTTTGATCATGAACTATGCGGTGACCTTATGACAACTCAGACCCTAAAGCTTGCTAGCTGGAATGTCAATTCGTTAACGGTGCGTGCACCGCAGGTATTGCAATGGTTTACTGAAAACGAGATTGATGTCTTGGCAGTGCAAGAGACCAAAGTGACCGATGACAAATTTCCCCAACAAGCCTTTAGAGATTTAGGTTTGCACATTGCTTTTTCTGGCCAAAAAACCTACAACGGTGTTGCGCTCATTTCACGTCACCCTCTGACCGATATTTTTATAGAAGCTGACAACGTCTTGGAGCGCAGAATTATCGCAGCTACGGTACAAGGTATTCGAATCATCAATTTATATGTACCCAATGGCAGCGATCTGACATCAGATAAATACATCTATAAATTATCCTGGTTAGAACAAGTCACCCATTTCATCACAAATGAACTCAAGCGCTACCCCCATTTAGCAGTCGTCGGAGATTTTAATATTGCACCACAAGATTTAGATGTCCATGATCCGCAAGAATGGGTAGATTGTGTCCTATGCAGCCCAGCAGAGCGCGCGGCTTTGACACGTATCCAAAACTTAGGATTACAAGACAGCTTTCGCGTCATATATCCCGATTTAGCAACTTACTCTTGGTGGGATTATCGTGCAGCGAGCTTTCGACGCAATCGCGGCATGCGAATTGATCTCATTCTATTAAGCAATGCCATACAGGCTCATTGCCAAGATGCAGGCATTGATAAAACCCCGCGCAAATCCGAACGCCCATCAGACCATGCCCCAGTCTGGTCAACTTTACGTATTCCTTAGGGTCTGTTGACAATGGGTAGCACGGTCAAATTAGCTCAATTTTTGACTCGCGCCCCCACAATGTCAACAACCACTAGTTGAATCACTTGATCTCTACTCTATTTTTTGTTATCTTCTGACGTTATTTTAGTGGGTTGGACCCAACCTACGTTACATTGATTGAGAGTTAGATTATGAAAGCTGAAATTCATCCTGAGTATATTGTCATCAACGTTACTTGTAGTTGTGGCCATACTTTTAAAACACGCTCTACTTTGTCTTCAGATTTAACCATTGAAGTCTGTTCTGAATGTCATCCTTTTTATACAGGGAATCAAAAAATTGTTGACACTGGTGGACGTGTTCAACGATTTAATAAACGTTTTAATAATCGTTTTGTTAAAGCAAACCCGGAAGAGGATGCTGAATAATCATCCATTTTTGTGTAAACGGTGAGAAAGCAACCATACAGTGCTTATTTTTAAACTCTAAAACTGGTTGCTTTGTTATTTATTGATTTACCTGCTCTAGGATGTCATGCCATGAACGATACTCTGTTGAAACAACGCGCTTTGCACTACCACGAATTCCCAACACCTGGGAAATTAGGTGTTTACGTTACCAAGTCAACAAATTCCCAGGATGATTTGTCTTTGGCCTACACGCCTGGTGTGGCAGAACCCGTCTTAGAGATCGCAAAAAATCCAGAAGATGCTTATCGTTATACAGCCAAAGGCAATTTGATTGCGGTTATGACGAATGGCACAGCAGTACTAGGCCTAGGTAACACCGGGGCTTTGGCGTCCAAACCTGTGATGGAAGGAAAAGCGGTATTGTTCAAACGCTTTGCCGGTATTGATGTCTTTGATATTGAGATCAACGCTAATGATCCACAAGACTTCATCATGACAGCCAAAAATATTTCACCTACATTTGGTGGCATCAATCTTGAAGACATCAAAGCGCCAGAATGCTTTGAAATAGAACAAGCATTGATTGAACAATTAGATATTCCCGTATTTCACGATGACCAACACGGCACCGCCATCGTCGTTGCTGCTGGCTTATTAAACGCCTTAGAACTGCAAAAAAAGAATTTACAAGACATCCAAATCGTTTGCGTTGGTGCGGGTGCTGCTGGGATTGCGTCGATGCGATTATTGGTTGCATTGGGCGCTGATAAAGAAAAAATGCTCTTATTAGATACTGAAGGCGTCATTCATACTGGACGCGCCAATCTAAATCCTTATAAATTTGCATTTGCGCGACAAACTGATAAACGGACCCTGGAAGACGCGATGGAAGGCGCTGATGTGTTTATTGGTGTTGCGAAACCCAATCTGTTGGATGCATCGCTCCTCAAACTCATGGCACCTCGCCCTATTGTATTTGCGTTGTCGAATCCAACTCCTGAAATTCTTCCGCATTTGGCATTACAAGTTCGGCAAGATCTGATCATCGCGACCGGACGCTCTGATTTCCCCAACCAAGTAAATAATGTTCTTTGCTTCCCCTATATTTTTAGAGGAGCATTGGATGTACGTGCGAGCTGTATCAATGAAGCTATGCAAATTGCAGCAGTTGAAGCCATACGCCAACTGGTGCATGAGCCTGCTCCCCAAGAAGTAAAAGATAATTATCCTCAAGTCACTGACTGGACGTTTGGACCCAATTATATATTGCCCAAACCCATCGATCCAAGGCTATTAGAGCGAGTGCCAGCAAGCGTAGCGAAGGCCGCTATTGCAACGGGTGTCAATCGTATCAATGAGCGCCAGAATACTGTAACAGACAATATTTAGTTACGCGCATTTTTATTTTCACCACGATGGTTATTTATACCGAGTATTTTAAGGTATGATGATCTATGCATCAAAATTAAGGAGCGTACTTTGTCTAAGTCACCATTAACATTGACTGCTTGGTTAGTCTGTCTTTTAGGCGCCGTTTTTTACTCTTATGAGTATTTATTACGGATTTCACCTAGTGCTATGGAAGCTGCGCTACGTAACCATTTTTCTTTATCCGCTACCGGGTTTGGTTTAATGTCTTCCGTCTACTATTACGCTTATGTTCCCATGCAATTACCTGTTGGCGTACTCATGGATCGCTTTGGCCCACGCCGCCTACTAACATTCGCTTGTTTCATCTGCGTTGTTGGGACACTATTATTCTGTCAAACCAATGACTATCACATTGCCATCATAGGACGTTTTCTGGTAGGTGCCGGCTCAGCTTTTGCATTTGTCGGCGTCTTAAAACTGGCAACCATCTGGTTACCGGAAGATCGCTTAGCGCTGGTCGCAGGTTTAACTTCCGCATTGGGAACCATTGGTGCCATGCTAGGCGACAATATGATCTCCATCGTTGTCAATCATGTTGGTTGGCAAAACACAGATACGTACACCGCGATATTTGGAATCTTCTTAATGTTTGTCTTGTGGTTCGGTATTCATGATCACCGACGCGATTTGAAGAGTGGCGGCACGATTAATTCGTTTAAGCGTAATTTGATTGATTTGAATATCATTCTGCGTGATAAACAAATTTGGTTAAATGGGTTGTTTGGCTGCTTAGTCTATCTTCCCACCACTGTTTTCGCAGAATTGTGGGGCATCCCTTATTTATCGCATGCGCATGCTATGACCGATACACAAGCTGGGCTCGCTAATTCTTTGTTATTTTTCGGATTTATGGTGGGTGCACCCAGCATGGGTTATATTTCGGATCGTTTAAAATGCCGCAAAAAACCCATGGTCGTTGGAGCAATCGGAGCTGCCATCATGATGATGCTGGTTCTCTACTATCCCAATCTTTCACACACCAACATTTACATATTAATTTTTGTTTTGGGACTTTTCTATAGCGCTCAAACCATTGTGTTTGCTGTGGGACGTGAATTAGCCCCTAATGAAGCCGCTGGGACGGCTATTGCAGCGACGAATATGCTGGTTATGTTGGGCGCTATGCTTCTTCAACCCCTTATCGGACGATTGTTGGATTGGAGTGTATGGTTGCAACACTCTAGTGAAAAAATTCTAACGACCATCCCGATGCATCATGTTACGCAATACGGTCCAGAAGATTACCGGCTGGCTATGTCGATTATTCCTATAGGTATCATTGCCGCAGCAATTTTAACTTTTTTCATCCGAGAAACTCATGCCCAAGCACGCGACTAAGCCACAAAACTTATACCTTTTGGGCAGTATTATTTGTACCATTGGTGCCATGTTTTATTGTTATGAGTTCATTTTGCGGATTATCCCTGGGATTTTACAAGATGAACTCCGCGCAGCATTCGGTAATCTTTCTGCCACGGCTTTTGGGCAAATCGCTGCATTGTATTATTTCGCATACTCCCCCATGCAATTACCAGTTGGCATCTTGATGGATCGGTTTGGACCACGCTATTTGCTGTCCCTAGCCTGTTTATGTTGCACGCTGGGCTCGCTCTTATTTAGCTCTCATGTTTTACTCTTAGCTGGTTTAGGACGCTTACTAGTTGGATTTGGCTCTTCATTTGCTTTTGTGGGTGTTTTATCTGCGGCAACCAATTGGCTGCCAGTACGCTATTTTTCTTTGGTAGCCGGCTTAATGACCACATTAGGCATGCTAGGCCTGGTGTATGGAGAAATTCAGATCACGCATTTGGCCCATATTTTGGGTCTGCACGCTGTACTCAATATGACCGTCGTATTAGGTCTGATCCTCACCATTGTGATTTATGCTATCGTCCGTGATGCCCCCGTCAAGCGCAAACATCAGCATATGCCGTACCAAGAATTTTTCGCGCAAGTATGGCAAGTCCTCAAATCTAAACAAATATGGATCATTGCCATGATTGGGACTTGTTTATACACATCTTTATCCGTATTTGGTGAATTATGGGGCAAATCATTTCTTGAACAAGCTTTTCATTTGAGTAAAATAGAAGCTGCAAAAACAATGTCCATGCTCTTTTTAGGCTGGGCGGTAGGCGCACCACTTACCGGATATATCTCTGACACCAGTGGTAACCGCATCATACCTTTAACGATTGGAGCCATAGGATCGCTGCTGTTCATAAGCTTAATTTTATTTGATCAACATCTATCGTATTGGGCATTAAATACCACAATATTTTTCTACGGATTATTCAGTTCTTCTGAAATCATTGTTTTCATCATGGCCAAAGAATACAGCCCTACACAGCAATTATCCGGTACCATCTTTGCTGTGACCAATATGATCGTGTCATTCGGCGGCGTATTCTTCCAACCAATGGTTGGACATTTATTAGACTGGTCCGCAAACAGTACAGCCCAGCAAGAACTACATGTATACTCCACCCATAACTATCAAATCGGATTGAGTATTCTCCCCATTTCCATGCTCATGGTTGTTGTCTTAGCCTGGTATATGACGAAACAAACCAAGAAAAAAGCCCTTTCCCATTGAGAGTAAGATACCCAAAGGTCAAATCACCATCTGTGCAACCGGGCAGATGAGGGCTGAGGTATCCCCGCATAGTTTTTTGATAGAAAATCGATGTAAAGGTAGAGTGGACAAAGCGCAGCGTGCCCCCCAGTTCGAAGAAATAGTTTAAAACTCGGCTTCATGGGTAATTATTTCTTCGAACTGGTGGGCACGTCGTTCTGAGGGATCTATCCAAAATTTGAGCATGCTGTCTGGTAGCGAAATTTTAAAGTTAATTGACAGATTTAGAAAAAATATTTATGTTTCCTCCGATCCGTTCGTGCTGAGGAGGCGCGTCACGAATACTAAGGTGTGGTTGTCAGGT
>CAISKC010000137.1 GCA_903885895.1 uncultured Legionella sp. | reverse complement strand
TTCCCCATGCATTTTTTAGGATTGGCTGGCATGCCCCGACGGATCCCTGATTACGCGTTGCAATTCACCAATTTTAATATGGTTGTGACGGTGGGCGCCTTTATTTTTGGTTTGTCACAATTATTATTTTTGATCAATGTGATTCGTACAGTCAGAGATAAATCTGCGGCTACCAAGGTGGATAATCGTGTGTGGGAAGGTGCGCATGGCCTAGAATGGACCTTGCCATCGCCACCGCCTTATCATAGCTTTACTGTGCCACCTAAGGTCATTTGAGTTCGTCGATGTCACGACCACGGCGCCATACAAAATTAGTTGGGATATTGACCGTTGCGGGGCTGCTGATGTTTGCCTTTGGTTTTGCCTTGGTCCCCATTTATAATAGTATGTGCAAGGCGTTGAGTATCAATGGCAAAGTGGTTTTAGATACGACAGCCTACGATGCCAAAACTGCTAAAATTGTGCAAGACCGCGAGATTGTAGTGCAGTTTGTTGCGACGAATACGGGGGGGGTGCCCTGGGCGTTTTATCCTAAGACCCGTGAGATCCGTATTCATCCGGGAAAAGTGGCACGTTTGGCCTTTTATGCGGAAAATAAAACTAATCGGCGCATGACGGTGCAAGCGATCCCCTCTGTGACGCCTGGCATCGCTGCGAAATATATTAAAAAAACGGAATGTTTTTGCTTTACGCAGCAAACATTGAATGGGCATGAGGGGATGGATATGCCGTTGTTATTCCATCTTGATCCCGATTTGCCGAAATCGATTAAGATCATTACTTTGGCATATGCTTTGTTTGATGTGACAGATCGAGCCAAAAATTAGGAGAGAGAACATGAGTGCACAGGGTGGATATTACGTCCCACAGCCTAGTCATTGGCCCTTGGTGGGTTCAACTGCTTTGACGACCATTTTAGTAGGTGCTGCATCTTGGTTGCATCATGATTGGTATGGCCCGTATTTGTTTACTTTGGGTTTTATTATTTTAATGACCATGTTTTTTGGTTGGTTTGGCCAAGTTATTTATGAAAACCAAAGAGGGCATTATAACCTTCAAGTCGATAAATCGTTTCGTTGGGGAATGTGCTGGTTTATCTTTTCGGAAGTATGTTTCTTTGGTGGCTTTTTCGGCGCGTTATTTATGTCGAGGTATGTGACCATTCCAGAGATGGGCGGTGAGATTTATCCGGCCACGCATCTTACTTTGTGGCCGGATTTTAAAGCCGCTTGGCCGCTGCTGATTAATCCGGGTAATAATGAATTTGTTGGTGCGCAAGAAGCCATGGGTGCATGGGGATTGGCTGCGATCAATACGGTGATCTTACTCAGCTCAGGGGTCACGATTACTTGGGCGCATTGGGCCTTGAAAGTCAATAAACGTTGGCAATTGAATATTGGATTAGCTTGCACTATCGCACTCGGGATCTTCTTTTTATCCTTACAGGCGCATGAATACGCGGATGCCTATTCTAAAATGAATTTGACGCTGGCTTCCGGTATTTATGGGACCACCTTTTTCATGCTGACCGGGTTTCATGGATTACATGTGACCATCGGGACCATCATGTTGATAGTCATTTTATTACGCTGTATGAAGGGTCATTTTACACCTGAACGTCATTTTGCGTTTGAAGCGGTCGCATGGTATTGGCATTTCGTGGACGTGGTCTGGTTGTTCTTATTTATTTTTGTGTATTGGTTGTAAAACGCAGTATACATTCCATTTTTTATACAATGAACCAGATATGCAATGGACGTATTTTGTAAAACATGATACAATATTGTTCTTTAAACACAGCAAAACGAAGGGTTAAACCATGGTAATGATCACGATTATTTTCGGTATATTATTTCTGACACTCTCAGTGAGTGGCTATATGGTGTATCAATTACGCCAACAACCGCGTGTGGTACTCTCTCGTAGAGATAAGGTCCGTCTTTTGGGCTCGGGTGTTTTGGCGTTTATTTCCGATACCTTGGGTATGGGTAGTTTTGCGGTCAATATTGCGTTGGCGAAAATATTGGGCACCTTTTCGGATGAAGAGCTCCCCGCCATGAATAATGGGGCGCAATTGATTCCCGGTGCGATAGAGTCCCTATTTTTTATGCAATTTGTAGCGGTCGATCTGACGACATTAGTGGTTTTGGTATTAGGAACCTGTGTTGGCGGCTTATTAGGGGGCGGTATCGTTGCGCGCATGAGCAAACAAACCGTGCGCTTGGCGATGATGGTTTGTTTTACGTTTATCATTTGTTTATTAGCGAGCAATGAATTAGGGCTATTACCAGTTGGTGGTACTGCTACGGCATTGTATTCCTGGAAATTGTGTCTAGGATTTTTTGGACTGATGCTTTGTGGTGCGCTGACGTCAGTAGGGATTGGACTATTTGCGATGGTGCAAGCGGTCTTATTTGTGTTAGGCGTGTCCCCTTTGGTAGCTTTCCCTATCATGATGACCGCAGGCGCTATGCAACAACCGTTGACCACGTTCATGTTTTTACGGCACGCAACACATATGCCGATTAAACGTATTTTATGGGTAAGCTTGGGTGGATGTATTGGTGTTGCCATCATTCTTCCCGTGTTTCAGTATTTGACGATTTCTTGGTTGCACGGCTTATTGATTGTGATTTTGTGCTTTAATCTCATTGCTATTTCACGCACCTACGTGCAAACTCGCCTGCAACGTTTGCCCACTATTGCAGAAGCCTAATGCGTCATGCCATTTTAGTTACTTGTCCGAAGGGCTTGGAATATTTATTAGCCGAAGAGCTTGAGCCCTGGGATATAACGAATGTGAAAGTGAGCCCGCAAGGCATTGCGGGGCAGGCTACTCTTGAGGCGATTTATCAAATTAGTTTATGGTCTAGGATTGCCAATCGCGTCTTACTGCATTTGTTTACGTGTGAAGCGCCTGATCCACAAGCGTTGTTGAGCGCTAGTCGACAATTTGCATGGCAAACGATGTTTGACCCGCAGTCCAGTGTTGCCATTCATTTTCAAGGTCATTCTGAAACGTTCCGTAATTCAATGTTTGGAGCGCAGATCATCAAAGATGGCTTGGTCGATTTTTGTCGCGACCATCATTTAGCACGTCCTACTATTGACCGCGAAAATCCAGATCTGCGTTTGCGAGCCTATTTGAAACAAGATAGTGTATCCGTGTATTTGGATTTGGTGGGATACAGTTTGCATCAACGCGGTTACCGTTTGGCAACGGGAGAAGCGCCGTTGAAAGAAACGGTTGCAGCAGCCATGCTGATGCGTGCTAAATGGTCCTCACATCTAACTCTTCATCACGAGGGGCCCCTCCCATCAGACACGGCATCTAAATCCGAACAAGGTCATGATGAGTACGGTTTCCTCGATCCATGTTGTGGATCGGGAACATTGGTCATTGAAGCGGCGATGGTCGCAGCCAATATGGCGCCAGGCTTATTAAGACAAGATCAGGCGTTTGCCGCTTGGTCTGGCCACGATGAACCATTATGGGAAGCATGCCGCAACCAGGCTGCACAAAAGCAGACATTGCCTAAAATCATCTTACATGGTTCGGACAGCGATCCGAGCGTGATTGCTAAGGCAGAAGAGAACGCGCAGCGTGCTGGTGTAGCAGGGTTTACGCAGTGGAATGTGCAAGATTTGGATCCAGATTATATTCGCGCCGATCAACCGCGAGGATTGGTGCTGTGTAACCCACCTTACGGAGAGCGGATCAGCGATGAGGACTCTTTATTGCCGCTTTATGCCATGTTAGGTACGGTGTTACATCGAGGGTTTGTTAATTGGCAAGTGGGAATTTTGACCACCAGCCCACGTTTGGCCAAAGCGACAGGTTTGCGTTCACATAAGCAGTACCGATTTTATAATGGTCCTCTGGCTTGCCATTTATATTGTATGGATTTGCATCCGAACAATCGCTTACAAAGCGATGCGCCAGTCAAACCTTTGTCAGAAAGCGCGCAGATGTTTGCGAACCGTTTGCTGAAGAATTATAAACATTTACGTTCCTGGGCGCAGCGCACGAATGTGACTTGTTATCGTGTCTATGACGCGGATTTACCAGAATATGCTTATGCCATCGACTTATATCAAGATCATGCTGTATTACAGGAATATGCGCCTCCTTCCACGGTCGATGAAGCCAAAGCTGAGTTAAGGCGTCAGGATGTGCTGCGTGCGGTGCCTGAGGTCTTACAGCTGCCGCCAAAGCAGATTATTGTGAAACAGCGGGTTCGTCAACGCGGCACGCAACAATATGAAAAATTGTCCGAGCAGCGCGAATGGATGACCGTCACGGAAGGACAAGTGAAACTGCGCGTGAATCTTCATGATTATTTAGATACGGGCTTGTTTTTAGATCATCGTTTACTACGTTTGCGTTTTGCTCAGCTTCAACCCGGCACTCGTTTTTTGAATTGTTTTTGTTATACGGCTTCAGCCAGCGTTCATGCTGCGTCGGCAGGTGCGTTGACCACCAATGTGGATCTATCGCAAACCTATTTGAATTGGGCCGAAGAAAATTTTCGTTTAAATAACCTGTCTTTGGGCAAGCATCAATTTGTGCATTATGATTGTTTGGAATGGTTGCAAGTGACGAAGGATCGATTTGATGTGATTTTCTTAGATCCGCCTAGTTTTTCGAATTCGAAACGTATGCAGCAAACCTTAGATGTTGCGCGTGACCACGAACAGCTTATTCGCGCGTGCATGGCATTATTGAGTCCAAAAGGGATCTTATATTTTTCAACGAATTTACGTCGTTTTGATTTAAGTCCAAGCGTTGCAGAAGATTATATCGTGCAAGACATTACTGCAGAAACCATTGATATCGACTTCAAGCGCAATACAAAAATCCATCAGTGCTTCATGTTGCAAGCGAAGACTAAAGCACACTCTTAGGCTTCGAGACCTGATGTATCCCCTCATAAAGTAATACAAAAGGAGTGTAGGGTGGACAAAGGAGTGTAACGACGTTCTGAAGGATCTATCCAAAATTTGAGCATGCTGTCTGGTAGCGAAATTTTAAAGTTAATTGACAGATTTAGAAAAAATATTTATGTTTCCTCCGATCCGTTCGTGCTGAGGAGGCGCGTCACGAATACTAAGGTGTGGTTGTCAGGT
>CAISKC010000136.1 GCA_903885895.1 uncultured Legionella sp. | reverse complement strand
GTGCAAAATAGCTTAGAATGTACATGTTCCATTTTTTTGGCATAGTTGGATGATCTGCGCGATTTGAGTTTTGCTAATTTTTGCACACATTTTACCTTAGATGTGGGCTATAAAACAAGGGATCCACGCTGTATTCTAACGCGTTCAGATCCCCATACCAAAATCACTATCATCCTCATTCTTTCCATAAATTTGGCGAGTGCTTTGTGAAGAAAACTCATAATCTGGATTTTGAAATGCTGCTTCCAGGGTCCCAGAGAATATCGGACTCATGTGCGACTTATAAAAATCTACGGCACCTTCTTTGGAGGGTGCATTTTTTATATCATCGCTTGAGCAAGAGTACAAAGACCAAGTTTCTTGAGGGCTTTCAGGTGGTAAAATCAGCGTACAATTGAGGAAATCCGCAGGAACCCGAACCGTGATAGTTGTCTCTGGTTTCAGCGCAACCAATTTGCGACTTAAATCCGTTGCAAATCCTTGCATAGATTTTTCAGGCATAATATCTGAAATCAATAATTGAATGGTATTAATATGTTCCAATACGCCAATGGTATTTAAACGTTGTGCCATAATACGTGGCGCGTAAAGCCTTTGTAAATTACCGTTGGCATTTAAATCGATAATCGTTAAGGTATCATCTTCTGGATCAATGAATAAAGGATTTGGGGCTCTAGAAGCGATATCTTCTAAAGAAAATACATGCTGAGACTTTTTTGCTAATAATGCAGCAACGGCCCTTTGATTGATAACTGTATTAGAAAAAACAATAATCATATGAGTAACTGATCCTTCAGAAGTATATATTTGATTGTAGACTAAAACGCAGAAACCCGGACATCAGCTTTTACGTCTGAAAACATATGTTCATAATATCCTATACTGATAGATATACTTTGTGAACAAGTTGAGAGTCAAGTACTATGTTTATCGCTCTATCTCGTGATCAGGCGACTCAAAACAGCATGCGAAGTCTTTTACAGCAATTTCCCGGAGAAACGGTGAAAACCCTGAGCCAAATCATCTACTCCGATTATGATTTGACTTCTCTAGAAGAAAAACCTATTACAAGAATCACTGTCCTTGGCCACGCACACGATAGTTTGTATGGAGGGATGGATTCTGAAACTTTTGCCGACCATCTCATCCAAATCCTTAAAAAAAATGATGAAGCCTCGCCAGGATTCAGTGACAGACTCGAAGCTATCGATTTACTGGGGTGTGAATTAGGTTTTATGAATCCCGAAACGGAAAGTTATGCAATGGGCGTTGTAAGTTATTTACAAAAAATGGGATACCACATACCCATTCATGCTTTTACTATTCCTGATCATACACAAAATCGGTTTGCAAATACTTTGTTAAATAGGAAAATAAGAATTACGTTACACAGTGAAGCAATAGCTTCCTGGGAGTTTTATGGATTCAAAACAAGAGAAGACATGGAAAAATATAAGAAATATATCTCTCTTGAATCAGAAATACATGATAAAAAAATCAGAAAAGAAGCTGAGTTGTATACCTTAATGGAAACTATCCGTAATGTTAATACAGAAAATATCGCTCTTGAAGATAGTATCGATGAGATTTATATTAAAACGCAAATAGCAAGAGACAGTCTTCAAGCTCCAGATGATCAAATTAAACTTGAACGCGCATTGGTTAAATGGCGACAAAAAGTCAGAGATAGTCGCGCTACCATTCAGAAAAACATCGCTAAACTGTCTATTCTGCTCGAAACTCAAGAAAGATTGATTAAGTATCTAGCCAAATTGGAAAAACAAGAGCAGGTGTTATTAGAGCATATACTCGACTGTTCGGTCCAAATTGCCTACACTAGAAATCCTCGTGAATACTTTTCTCAACACCCGGAATGCAATTTCACTGCTCTCGCTCACAACCATCCTATCGTGACCATGGACACAGTCGTTACTTCCAAACAGAGCAAACAAATAGAACTCCAAGAATTGACTGAAAAAATTCAAGTCCTAGAAGTACAAAACGTCAAATGGCAACAATCACTCGAAAGAGCAAATCTTAATATTGAACAAAAAAGATCAGAAATCGATAGTCCCGAAGCCGAAACAGAATTTAGGGCACTGATGATGGATTGGCAACAACAAATTGTCGCTAGGCAGCTGGCTATTGAAGACAATAAAGCGGCCATAAGAGAGCTGTCGCAAACACAACAACAAATTTTTAGCGAGATTGAAGAATTAGATGCGAAATTGACAGAACTCACGCAACAACATCAAACCGATGCGGAATCAGTCTCAGACAAAAGCCATACCACGCAAATTGTACACAAATACAAAACATCCATCCAGCGTGAAAAAATTGAGCTTAACCAACAGCCGTTGTGCGATCTATCTATAAAACCAAACTCAAGTAGACAGTAGGTTGCGTCTTGAAGGGCTTAATGTTTGGCATGCCCACTGGTATAACGGCCATTGTGTTGGATAAGATATTGCTTAATCTGCGGATTGGTAATTTCTTGAGGATCCTGATCTTTGGTTAATAAAGGTTCTTCTACATAGGTTTGTTGTGAACTGTTATCGACTAAAATGCGATACCAAGGATTACGAGTAGAGAACTCATATTTACAGGATAGTGGATTATATCGGCCTGATGCTTGAAACAAGGGATCAATATCAATGATCACACCGCGATAGCCTTGGTGTTGGTGAATCACTTGGTCACCAACATTAAATTTTGCAGTTTTGATTGGCTTTGGTATGCAAGACATATAGGAATTCATAGTGAGTTAGGATAATATTGATATCGGACAATTTTGCTGATCCTTAAATGCACATAAAATCATTTTTTATTTTTATATTTGGAATTTGGACAACAACTATGGTTTTGGCAACGAGTGCTACGATTACTTTGATCGTTGATCCCAAAGTTTTAGCTATCCCAGTTGGGCACAGTGATGAGCCTTTGGTCGATTTGAAGCGTCAATCTGAAATAGCTTATGGCCCTTCTCCGGAAATTCCTAATAATCACGACTACACTTTTATGCGGCGTACAGTTTATCTCAAATTGGTTGCCGCCCAAAAAATTTTACCGCCTGGGTATCATTTTTGTCTTTACGAAGGGTATCGCAGTATCGCTTTGCAAAAAATGTTGTTTGATAAGCAATATTCGAACGTCGTTGAGCGACATCCTACTTGGTCCAAAACACAGCTATTTCAAGAAACCATTAAATTGGTATCACCCGTGGTGAATCAAGACGGTACGGATAACCTTCCCCCTCATTCGACAGGCGCTGCGGTCGATTTGTATTTACTCGATGATAAGGGGCATGTTTTGGATATGGGTATCCATCCCAAAGATTGGATGTCTGATGTGGGTGGTGTTCTGTCGTTGACGGCTTCTCATGCCATTTCATCGGTAGCCAAGAAAAACCGCAAAATCATGTCTGAAGCTTTGAGTGCAGAAGGGTTTGTGAATTATCCAACAGAATATTGGCATTGGTCCTATGGCGATCGCTATTGGGCATATATGACGCATCATCCTAGAACGATATACGACCAAATCAAACGTTAAAGAGGGTTGGGCTGTTCGGCCTGAAGTACCTTTAATTTTCCATAAAATTTTGTGTTACGGAAAAATTATAAAAGCCGGGCAGCCAATACATTCAATCTAATATGAATAATGAAATCATCGAGTAGAACCAAATATGAATTAAAATGATAAATTACAACATAAACATGAACACCCTGTTTTTACACAAATTAACTTTGTGGACTCACTGCATTATCGTCAAGTGTAACCGCACCATTCAATGCCCAAGCTCTACCATTTAATGTAGCGCCGGTATTTAATGTAATGCTCGCAGTGGCATCGATAATACCAAAAAGCGTGCTGGTAGTTCCCAATGTAGCGGAGCTACCGATAGCCCAACTAATATTGTCATTAAAGATCCCTCCACTCGTTGTCATGGTTGCTCCGTTTGAAACCGTGAGGGTCGATTCTATCAAAAAGGTACAAGTGCTTCCTGCTGTACCGGTCAGTATTACTGGGCCCGTCATTAAAGCACTTGAGGTAAAACAATTGACAGGGCTCGTTACACAGTTGAGGGGTGATAGCGTTGTTATATCTTTGTTTGCACCATAGGTATTATTACAAGGTAATGTTTTGAGTGCCGTATAATAATTTTGTGCCGCTGCTTTCACATTGGTGGCAGCAGTGTTATTAATATTTTGAACACCATTCACAATGACACCAGGAGGAAAACCTGTAACTGAGGAGCCTGGTGTAAGATCTAGATCACCGCTAACTATGGTTAGTCCTGAGTTCGTCACTGTTGAGGCACCGAGAATAGAGGATTGAAAAAGATAGGAAGGTGTTCCAGAGATAGTGGACGTAAAACCAGCAGGAGGTGTTGGAGGTGGTGTTGTACAGGCTTCGACTGCCAAAGTGATGGCCGGTGCATCTATCTCGACTTGGCGACTATCAATCCCAACCTGCAGTACTCGGTTAAAAGTCCCTAGTGTTGTGGTTGAACTCAGTTGTACACTAATTTCGCAGCTAGCGCCAGAAGCTAAAGAGTTACTACAGTTATTAAGGGGTGCTGTAACAATGGTCGCAGCGTCAGTGGGAAATGAATCATTATTTTGAATTCGAATATAATTTAGCGCTTCAGTAACGGGGGTGTTATTTTGAATCGTATAGGTGGCTGTTACGGTTGAGTTTTCACAAAGTACTCCAAAAGTAGGGGGATTAATAAAGGTCACGTCACAAGACGGAGCGGCAATAACGGAACAAGGGAGTAAAAAGCCTAAGGACAGCGCTCCATATTTCACATGATTGAGCATCTTGTATCTCCTTAAGAATTCATAAGTTTTATAGCGTGACATGTAACCCAGCTAATATCGCTTGTGAATTTAGATTAAACTGAGCAGAAATGATATGTGGTGTGGTAATAGTACCTGTATTGCCACTTGCAGAAGTTTCTGTCCTACCTAGATCCGCATACAAGTATTCCAGTGAAAGTAAGATGCGCGGATTGTAAGTATAAGTTATACCACCGCCTACCTCCCAGGCAAAACTTGAATGTATATTTTTGCCTAAATTCAAACCCTGATCGGGGCAGGGAGCAGCATTAGCGTTATCCGTATCACTATAACTTAGGTAGTTCCAGGCATTACCAATCCCGCCTATTGCGTACAGAGAAAACTTTTTCTTCGATATGATGGTTAATGCTCCATCGGCCATGAGACGTACACTTTGAATAGACATCGTGTAAGTCATTTCATTAAACACCCGGTTGTTAAACCGCCAAACATCGCCCGAGAAAGTTTCTTGGCCTAAGTAATAAGCATTCAATTCTGGCTCTATAGACGGAAACCACTGCAAATTTTCTGAATATTGTAAAGCACCAGGAAAATAATGAATATACCCAACACCAGCTTGAGCCCCGAATACATTCCAATTATTTTTATTGGGTTGAACCAAAAAATCAGTTTCACTATTCGTTACGCCTAATTCACCACTACCAGGCATTAAATCTCCAACTCCAAGCGCGCCAATGATCTCAGGACGATCGTGAGCTTTCTCAGGGTTATTAGAGCGAAGCTCAACAGCTTTAGAGCCTGCCGCTAACGAAGCTGCGCCGACAAGCATGCTAATAGATAGGATAATTATCTTTTGAAAAGCTCCATGCACAGGAAATCTCCCGTATAATTTTTGCATCATTTAACACCGCTCTTCCTGGTTTTTTAGTATCAATTCCATTCCATCTAGAAAAATCAGCCCTTTTTTTAGTTAATTTATCATTTTTGCAGCCCGGAAATAACTTTAGGGACGTTGCCTAAATTAATATTTGGTTAAAACATAAATTTCAAAGGTGTTTTATATCTGAAACTAGAGTGAGGCATCTCTGTTGAAAAGTTTTATGCCCCTCAACTATCCGTTGAAAATCCAGCATAGCTTATAATAAAGTTGACACCAATTAAGGTTTGCCTTTGTTTGTTATGGAAAGCCGCATTTACAGAGCGCTTGTTTCTAAATTCTCTAAGCAATGACGCTTTCAAAAATTGTAACGTATAGAGTATTTTCATAACAAGTCCATTGTAAGCTTTTGATAAATTGAGTAAAATCCCCCACAATGCACAGATCAGTGCATCGTCTTTATATGAGAATTGACAGATGTTAAAGAATATACGCAATGCCATCCTAATGAGTGGTCTGTTTTTGTTAGCCAGTTCGGTGTTGGCTGGGGATGTGGGATATATTAAACACAGATTTATTAACAATACACCGAACGAATGTTACGTGAGCGTGCATCAGCAATATTCGTATCCTATTGATACTTGTTTAGGACCAGTGGCATCGGCGGAGACAAAAATTTGTGATGGCGCATTTGCACCACATCAGCCTAATTTCTTATTTTATGCCATCTGTAATGGTACGTCACAACATTTAGAAATGGATAAAATGGTCTTCTTGCGTAACACGTATAAAAGCGCCAGCATGGAAGTGATCTGGACCATTAATATGGTCAAGAAGAAATTAAGCGTTAGCTATCAAGAGCACAGTTTGTAATTTTGTGCATAAAGGCGGCTATGTGTTCTATTTCTTCTTGGCGCAAAGTTAAGATTTCATAGCCTGTTTCTGTGACCAACATGGTGTGTTC
>CAISKC010000135.1 GCA_903885895.1 uncultured Legionella sp. | reverse complement strand
TTCTCCAATATTTAAACCCTGAGGTAGTACTTGTTGGGCTAAATATATCTCGCGGCGACATTAAATATCCTCTTGCCAATTTTCATGACATTAGACCTGAGGCAACCGACTATAAGATTAGGCATGCTCTGAAAGATACGCTGCTTTGGGGTGGTTATATGACCGATATCATCAAGGATTTCAACGAAAAGAAATCAGGAAAGATGATGAACTATCTACGATTAAATAAAGAGTTCGAAGAGTCTAATGTGGAAATTTTCCGCCAAGAGTTGGTTGACCTAGAGGTGGTGAACCCAACAATTGTTGCCTTTGGGAATGATGCCTATTCGATTCTTACAAGGAACTTTAAAGATAAGTACAAGATCTTAAAAATTCCGCATTATGCGAATTACTCTAGCAAAGAAAAATATCGAGATCAGGTAAATTCTATTTTTTTGATTTCTTAAATTCAAAGGTTTGTTGATAAACCTCATTTACGGGCAATCCCATTACAGTATCATCAAACAAAGAAGTTGTTAAGAAGACCCCCTCTAAGAAAAGTAACGCTAAGAAGGTGAGATTGGATTCTAAAACTGTTCTAAAACCACGATAAGGTGTCTATGAGACCTCAAAAGAAATCCTGCCAGAAGGTCTCTAATTCAAAATGCCTTGCAATTGAGATAATTGAGTAAAGGGATCTCTAAGTTCTGCTTGGGTCCAAGTACCCTCCCAGTTTCGAATTGTGACTGAATGAAAACAACTTGACTCACGTATAAACCCAAAGGTTGGAACAATTGCATTGGTTGCATATATCCCAGGTTTAATTGATTTAATCTTTGCCAAGCGCTCTGTATCACCTTTTTTCTCGAGATAATTAATGTATTGAGGTGTGAACTCAACAAAACGTACCTCTTTAGGATTTAGCACAATAAATCGAGCAGATAAAGCAGCATTCGTTTTGCTTTGAGGGTTAAGGCAAAGCATCAAATCGCCTTTTTTTGTTGCCTCCTTATCAATTGTCGCCTCGATAACCTCCTTGCATTCTTTAACTGAGTCTTTATTGATTTTTGTACACAGATCTTTTCCTGCTTCTGCGTACTCCTTAATCATCAGTAGATTGACGGGATCGGTATAACCTACTGTTAGCGCTAAAAACAAGATAAAAACTGCTTGAATGAGAATGTCGACAAATGATATCCCAATGAGTCTTTCGCGTGATACCGCCTTACGATTCGTAATCATTAAACTTAATTCAGTTGATTGAGGCGTTTAAGTTTTGACTCTAGTCCTGACAACTCAGATGTAAGTCTGCCAATCTCATTTTGTAGATTTTGAACTTCAATAATGAAGGATTTACCCGCCTCACCACTTAAATTAAGATTTGAAGTAGATTTTTGTAATGAGTTATCAAAATTCGAGACCTGAGAACTCATGCTATTGAATGAGTTTGCTAGAGAACTAAATCCACTTGAAAAAGAAGATAAATCCTGATTTGATTTAACGATGTTTTGATTCAAAGACATGACTGAATTTGCTAGTGCCTCAGTGCTTGAATTTGCAAAATTTAGATTTGATGAAAATGCCGATGCATCGCCCGCCATATCCTTTTGCGATCTGCCAAGGGAGTTATTTGCATCAACCAGTTCTTGTGTTGAGATTGATAGTTGAGTTGTATCGGCAATTAAGTTTTTTGCACTGTTATCAACATCAGTCATGGTCTTACTCACCGCGGAAAGAGATGTTGTGATCTCTTTAAATGCACCCATCGAATCTTTACCCGAATCTGCTAATCCTTTTGCAGAATTATTGAATGACTTTACAGATTCAGAAAACTCAGTAATGGGTCTGCCGATATTGTCGTCACCTAATTTAGTAGAAATAATTACATTCGCATTTTTTGCTACTTCACTCAGTTCTATAAATGAATCTCGTATCTCATCCATCGCACTCTTGATATGAAGCATGCTGTTATTTAAGGTTTGAGTATACGAAGTTGTAACGCCCTGCATTTCAAGTTGAAACCCTTGAATCTCATTTCGAAATCTTCTGTAGAACTCTTCCAGTTCTAAGGTACCTTCTGACTGTTTTGATGCCAGATAAACCTTTGCACACAAACCAATTAGTGTGGCGGTTAGACCAACCCCAAATTGAACCAATGATCCCTTAACTAGATCTGACTGTGCCGCCGCCGCTATCCCTTGGGATGAATGTGCAGTCATAATCTGACTAAGAATCGTATCGGTAATAAAAGTTGCCGAGAGGGCGCCAACTGTTAAGCAGAAACCTAAGTAATACGCGAGATCAGGGGAATCTGACTCTGCTAAGATGTCAGGATTGTGCAATACAACTCTTGTATAACCTAGAACAGAAAATAGGTTTACCAAAAATATGACCGCGCCCAATACTAGGGCAGTGTAGTCGCCCGCTATGTGAGAAGATTTTAAATATACAATTGATGCAAATAGCGAAACCAACCCAATCGTTGCAAACTTTACGAATAGTGCTCCAGAACTTACTTTTCCATTGATTGCCATAATTTAATTTAGACTTTTTGAACGATCATCGATTTCTTGTGGGTCGCATGACAGAAGTACATCATATTGAAGTTCGGATTGAAATAAATCTTTCCAAAATGCAATTAACCCATCTTTTGGTTTTTGCGTCAAACCACCACCAACACTCAGTTGTTCTACACCACCAATCGTCATTACGCGCTTGCCATCGACACTCAAATGGGTTGTCAGGTGGTAGTGGTAATCCATAGCTTTGCAGAATTTTACGATTATGTTCAATACG
>CAISKC010000134.1 GCA_903885895.1 uncultured Legionella sp. | reverse complement strand
GTGGCACACCAACATTTAAAAGAATCGTTGTTAACAACAAAAAAATCGCCGCTAACAATCTAGCCCTAATGTTCCAATCCTGGGGCCATAAATAGGGGTATATTTTTTTTACAGTACGCCATCGATGAGATAGGAGCATGTTGTTCCTTAATGTGCAGACATCTTGATTATGATGGAAAACATTAGGAAAAACTATTCGACGTTTAATATGAACATATTAAACATGCTCCTAGCTCAGCAGCGTCACTGTGGATTCATCCGCAGTGACGCTGCTTTTGAACATCGTATTTTTCCGTATGCAATCAGCGTATTTTGCTTTCTTGTCCTAGCGCGCCGCGCGCGATAGGACAAAATTTATATCCATAATGCTTGCCTAGCAAGCACAAATTCTGCTAAATTTTTATTAAACACAACTGATGAGCCAGCGAAATTCTGGCGAAACCTCCGGGTCTTGTGAACAGCCATTACCATTCCCAAATCTCATTGGCGGAACGTTATAGTCGGGAACCGAAACCTCATCTGAAGTTACTTATTCAGAACCTACTGTGATCTCTACAGTACAGTTCCCTTTCGGGAATTGAACCTCACAATACAACCTTGTATTGACCTATCCATGCGATCAATGTCGTTTAAAATTTATCGCATATCCAATAAACACAACCTACAGGAGAAAAACCACCCAAAAAACCGCAGTACAACGGCCCTATCGTTTGCCTTATAACGATTGCTTTACCCCATGCTTCGAGCTTTATGGCGCAAGCCAGGTATCACCTTTGAGTGAACCGCTCGACCAACACTAATCCAAATTCAGGGTAAATAACTTTTTTGAGATAACACCATGCGCAAATACTCTTTAAGGCAGACCGCTAACCGATATTTAAAGACAGATAATCGGGGAAGTTTTAGGAATAAAAAACATCGTGCGTTCGTCATTCATAAAATAATTGATGATTTGTTTATTATTGGAAATGTTCCTTCGTCATGGAAAGCACTAAAAGCTGATCACATTCAGCAATTGGTACAACACTGGCAAAAACAGAGAATCAAACCCGCCACTATCATGCGATATATGACAGTAATCCGATCTTTTTTAAACAACATCGATTGTCCCTTAACTGGGATTGATAATCAAAGCTTGCATCTGTATCGGCAATACAAAGCACCAAAAAGGATTAAGACGCAACCCAATATCTGGCAAACAATGACAGATCCCTGTGCGTACTTCATCATGGCGCTACAAACTCAGTTTGGTTTGACATTCAGCGAAGCAACTCTCTTAATTCCTGATATTCATGTAAAAGAACATGCGCTTTGGATCACACGAGAAATAGCATTTAATTCTGAAGACAGAATGATCCCACACCGCCATGACGAACAGAAATCAATTCTCCGAGATTTACACAATCACACGGAAGGCTCCAAAAGCTTACTGCAACTCTATGGCAATGATGTCATTCGTTACCACTGGCACAGGGCATTAGATGAACATAAGTTACCCATCAATAAAAGTTACCGTCATCTCTATGCACAACAGATGAAAAAACAACTATCCCCTACTATTGGTCATTATCACCTGAGTTGGTTGATTCGTGACGAAATGGGAATCAAATCCCGAAATACCCTCTGGAGATATCTCCATGAGTAAAACCAAACTCCGCAGCGCTCAATACTCCATCAATGAATACCTCAAGCAACTCAAAGGTTATTCCTTTGCCTCCAGAGCAGACATGCGCCATATGTTAAATCGTTGTATGAAAGACTTACATGAACTTGGATTCAAACTTGCACACATCAAAGGGCTGAAGCCCAAGCATATCCATGTTTTGGTCGATCATTGGAAAACCAAAAACAAGAACCCAGCCACAATCAAAAATTATATGGCCAAATTACGAAAAATGGCGATATTACTGGATAAACCGCAATTGGTAAAACCCGGTAATGATGCATATCAAATCGCTCGTCGAAGCTATGTACCAACACACAATAAAGCCATTTGTCAAGTGGATTTTTCAAAATGTACCGATCCGATGATTCGCTTGTCTCTTGAAGCTCAATCCCTGTTCGGTCTTCGTCGAGAAGAATCCATGAAACTGATCATCTCTAAAGCGTGGATGGGTGATTCTTTGAAAATTCAACCATCTTGGACCAAAGGGGGTATCGGACGTACTCTTCATAT
>CAISKC010000133.1 GCA_903885895.1 uncultured Legionella sp. | reverse complement strand
TGCATAGATACCTCAGCACGTCGTTGCACTCCTTTGTCCACCCTACACTCCTTTTATGTTATTTTGTAACAAAGACTTATGAGGGTAGATACGAAAGGCCGTTGTTTCATATCATTTTATTGCTCAAAACATCATCAAGATTTTGACACCAAATGACATAACAAATCCAAATAATCGCCGGAAATATCCAAACCCGTCTCAGCAGAGATTTGCCGCACACAGGTAGGACTGGTGACATTAATTTCTGTCACATAATCTCCAATGACATCCAGCCCAACAAAATGCAGCGCTTGAGCTTGCAAACTCGGCTTCAAAGCTTGACAGAGAAAACGATCACGTTCTGTAATCGGCACCACACGCCCGGATCCCCCTGCCGCCAAATTGGCTCTGGATTCACCTTGTTTTGGAAAACGTGCCAAAGCATAAGGAACAGGCTCGCCGTTGATAAGAATAATCCGCTTATCGCCAGCTTGTACCAATTCTGGAAGATAACGTTGCGCCATGATACTGCGCGTCTCATGCACAGTCATAGTTTCTAGAATGACATTTAAATTAGCGCCGTCTTCTTTAACGTGGAATATAGATCCGCCTCCCATAGCATCCAAGGGTTTGAATACCACAGAACTGTGCAGATGCCAAAAATCTTGCAAGCGTGCAATGTCCATGCTGACCAGTGTTGGTGGGCACACATTAGGATACTGTAACAGACTAAGCTTCTCATTATGATTACGTAACGATTGGGGTTTATTGCTGACTAAGACCCCTCTCTGTTCAGCCAAATCCAAAATTTGGGTTGCATATAAATACGACAAATCAAAAGGTGGATCTTTACGGATTAAAATGATATTAAAATCGCTTAAAGCACTGACTTGACTCATCCCCTCTGTCCAATGTGATGCCGTAACATCTACTGTAATCGAAGTGACTTTAGCAAAAGCCTCCCCATCCTGAGCAAACAAATCATTCAATGTAAAATAGCTACACTGCCATTGACGCACACAAGCTTGGCTCAATATAGCCAAACTACTGTCTTTGCTCGGATCAAGATTTGATAAGGGATCCATCAAAACAGCTATCTTCATATTATCTGTCCCTGTTGCAAGCTCGCCGCTTCGCGCGCTGCCGCCAAAGCTGCCAAGCGTGCAATCACACCATAGGCATAAAAGCGATGATGGCCATCTATGCCAGGTGCCTTGGGAATATTACAGGCCTGCGCAAATGCCAGCGGTTCAAAATGCATACCAGGTGAATTCAAATTGTCATTGACCCCTAACTCTCGATGCACGCGATAGAAGCCACCCACCACATATTGCCCAATCATATACACCACAGGTTCCGCCACCGCACCATCCGCCATTTTTTCTAAGCTGTATACACCCTCTTGCACCATGACTTGCGTCACCGTCTGATTACCTTTGATGGTCGACATTTTAGTGCGTTGCTTACGATTCAAATTCAAAATTTCTGCCGCATCATGGACGATCATAATCCCCATGCCATAGGTCCCATTATCTGCTTTCACCACAACGTAAGGCTTGGCATCGATACCCAAAAGTCGATAGCGCTCTTTCACTTTTTTCAGAACAATATCGACTTCTGCACTCAAACGTTCGATACCGGTTTTGGCCATAAAATCTAAATTTGACACCACAGAAAAAACTGGATTAATCAACCATGGATCTAATTGTATCAAGGGCGCAAATTCTTGAACCACATCATCATAATGTCGAAAATGCCCTGACTTACAGCGTGATGCCCATCCTAATTGCGGTACAGGCTCAATCTGTTGCTCCAAATTTTTTAAAATATCCGGTATGCCAGCAGACAAATCATTATTCAAAATCACCAGATCCGGATCAAAATCA
>CAISKC010000132.1 GCA_903885895.1 uncultured Legionella sp. | reverse complement strand
GGCATTAACTGTTTCGACACGGCCTGAGTAACTGGATATAAGCGTGTGCCAGAGCCTCCTGCCAAAATAATGCCCTTGCGACCCACTTGATTTGCTGTCATTACTTTCCTTAATTACTGTGCTTTGATATAAGCGCGCACATTTTCATCCCATGGCTGATTTAGTGCATTACTAGAATCCGTTAATTTTGACATAAGCCCGAGTCGCTCAAGCTCAGCCGCCAATTTAGCGGTTGAAAGGCGTGAATTCATCGGGCGAGGCGCTGGAAGCGGGTATTGGACTGCAGGAATAGGCTTAATCTCGTTGGGACCTATAGCTAGATTCTTCCCAAGCTCTGAAGCATATCTAACAACTTCATAGGCTAAACCATACCAAGTAGTTTCTCCGGATGGAACGGCATGATAAATGCCCGAATGAAACTTTCTGATTGAAACATTACCAGCCTGGGATAAATCCAATAAGAAAAAGCCACTCAAATTTGCCAACCACTGGGCACTAGTGGGCACACCAAATTGATCTGCAATGACCTTTAATTCACTTCGCTCTTTTGCCAATCGCAAAATAGTACGAATAAAATTTCTGCCCTCTCCATATACCCAGCTCGTTCTGAAAATCGCATAGTGCGCATTGGCATTATTAGACTTAGAGAATGCATCAATAATTAAACGCTCCCCTTCAGCTTTGCTCTTGCCATACACACCTAAAGGATTTACGGGGTGATCTTCAGAATAAAAATCTGATTCAGCTCCATCAAAAACATAATCTGTGGAGTAATGCAACAAGATAGTGCCATGAGTTACTGTATAGCGAGCTAATAACCCAGGAACAGCTGCATTAATAGCAAAAGCCAGATCAATCTCTTGTTCAGCTTTATCAACCGCCGTGAAGGCGGCTGCGTTAATAATGACGTTTGGCTCAAAGTCCTGAAGTATTTTCTCGAGCGCACTTAAATCAGCAAGGTCACATTCTTGTCTACCGATATAGTGGACCACTACATCAGAACTGGTCTTCTCAAAAAAATGATCGAACTCTTTTTGAAACGCCTTGCCCAACTGGCCATCTTTTCCTGTAACTAGGATCTTCATCTTTAGCTATATTGCTTTTGCAGCCACTCACGGTAAGAGCCACTGACGACACCCTCAACCCATTTTGGATGATCTAAATACCATTGAACTGTCTTACGGATACCAGTCTCGAAGGTTTCGGCAGGCTTCCAACCTAACTCACGCTCGAGCTTACTTGCATCAATCGCATACCGTTGATCATGACCCGGACGGTCTATAACAAAAGTAATTTGCTCCGAATAAGATTTCCCATCAGTACGTGGCTTTAATTGATCCAAGATAGTGCAAATTGTCTTGACAACATCCAGGTTTGCTTTTTCATTCCAACCGCCGATGTTATAAGTCTCACCTAACTGACCTCGAGCCAATACCTCACGAATGGCAGCACAATGATCACTAACATAAAGCCAATCCCGAACTTGCTGACCATCGCCATAAATTGGTAAAGGTTTACTGTTCAGTGCATTCAAGATGACCAAAGGAATGAGCTTCTCAGGGAAGTGGTAAGGGCCGTAATTATTAGAGCAATTCGTGGTGACTACTGGGAAACCATAAGTATGGAACCAAGCTCTCACCAAATGGTCTGAGGCTGCCTTAGATGCTGAATAAGGACTATTAGGCTCATATGGATTCTTTTCGGTAAACGCAGGATCAGTAGCTGCTAACGAACCATAAACTTCATCAGTAGAGACGTGATGAAAGCGAAATTGCTTTTTGGCATCAGTATCAAGAGCATTCCAATACTCTCGTGCGCATTCCAATAAATTAAAGGTGCCCACTATATTGGTTTGCACAAAGTCTGAGGGTCCATGAATCGAGCGATCTACATGACTTTCTGCAGCAAAGTTCACAATAGCACGCGGCTGATAGGTTTTTAGTAACTGAGCTACCAATTGCTGACCACCAATATCCCCGTGAATAAATGTGTAACGCGGGTCACTCTTGAGCGACTCTAAGGTCATCAAATTACCAGCGTAGGTCAATTTGTCAAGATTAACGATAGCCTCTGAGCTTGGATTAGCTAGCCAATCCAAAATAAAGTTTCCGCCAATAAAGCCTGCACCACCTGTAACTAAAATCATGCAACATCCTAGTATTAGTCTTTAAAATGATTGTACTAGAGTACATTTTGCCCTACATGCACAAAATAAGCCTACAAATCAATCCAGCGATCATCATTCCAATGCACAAGCAGGAACCGTCGCCAGAGGAAAGAATATCTTTAATTCAATGCCAAAAAATTTTGGGTGACTACCCAATTTATCTTTTGCATCCACAGGGCATGTCTACGAAGACATATGAGGCGATCTTTCCCTCACTAAAGATATTAACTGCCCCTTCAAAATCAATGGCAAGTATCTCAGCCTACAATAAACTAATGATTTCTCCATTTATCTTTAATGCACTTAATGCACACTCCCATATTTTAATTCATGAGCCTGATTCGATTGTTTTGAAAAATGATTTACATTATTGGTGTGAGCAAGATTTTGATTACATTGGTGCACCTTGGTTTGCCTCTGACTTAGCAGATGATTTTCAATTTAAAGCTACCGGAAATTTTGGCCTCTCACTAATTAAAACTAACACTGCAAATACCCTTTTTGCAGATAATCCTCGCTGGTTTAGCGTAAGCATGATTGTTCGCGATCTCCTCAGAGGTCTGAGAGGGCAAAAGGATGCATTTAAAAGAGCACTAAAATCGATGGGGTCTTCAGGTAGGCTTTCTGGTGCCCACCATCTCTACCTAGACCATTGTGATATTTTTTGGAGCTATTTAGTACCTAAAGTAGCACCCCACCTTAGAATTGCCCCGCCTGAGAAAGCCATTTTTTTCTCTTGGGAGAAACATCCTCAAAAATGCTTGACGATTTGCAAAGGTAAATTACCCTTTGGAATCCATGCGTGGTCTAGGTATGATTTGACGCTCTTACAACCCCTACTAATTCAGTCTGGTGTAATGCTTGATGTCCCAGATTCAAGCCAGGAGGAATAATAAGATTTAATTACAATAATGAAGTATTGAATTCGCCTTTTAAGGATAATATTGCGACAATAAACTATGATATTTGCCAATTACTATCAACCAGATAGAGTAAAAAATGCCTCTTTTGAGGAAGTTGATAGACATCATACTTACAATCCGACATTGACAAATAGGTTACTAAGAGCGACGTTTCTCCACCGCGGGATAGAGCTAAATAACCCAGACGTCAATTTAGGACGTAAGACGGTATTTAACATTCTGCACGATGGTCAGTTAACTGAAAATATTATTGGGCCAAAATACTTAATCGCCACTGAAAACCCCTATATTTGCCCCCTAAATAGAGATGAGGAGTACTTAAAAAGCTTTAATCAGATTTTTACCTGGAATAAAGATCTACTCTACCTCCCAAACACAACTCAGCTATTTATTCCCAATCAAATTCATTGGGAAAAAACGCCAGCTTTCTTAGACCGACCTATTTTCTCCTGTCTTATCAATGCCAATAAAGCGTTTCCACAAGATCTGAAGTCTGACCTATACCAAGAACGCATTAACGTTATTCGCTGGTACGAAAAAAATGCACCACAATACTTTTCTCTTTTTGGATTAGGGTGGGCAAAACCAAGCCCAGCCTTTACTTTTTCCGAAAAAATTTCTAGGCGGCTTAAGAGACTTGCAACGCAAATCTATGGGTATAAGCCTTTCCCAAGTTATGTGGGCGAAATTGAAAAAAAATCAGACATATATCGAAAAACTAAATTTGCCTACTGCTATGAAAATGTAGCCGACTTACCAGACTATATTTCAGAAAAAATATTTGACTGTTTCTTTGGTGGATGTGTACCAATTTATTGGGGATCTCATACCGTTACAGATCACATCCCTAGCTCATGCTTCATCGATCGTAGAAAATTTAAGAGCACAGCTGAGGTTCATCAATTTCTACTTTCCATTGATGAGAGCCAATACAAAATCTATCAAGAAAATATTCAGAAGTTTCTTTCAAGTTCAGAAGCAATGAAATTTGATACGTCCACCTACGTCTCAACTATTGTCGATAAGATTTCGCAAGATCTAAACATATGAATAATCGTTTTCTTATTGATTATGCAAACCCAGACGCAGGTATTGGTCACTCATTGGGCTTTATCAATCGCGCAGTTAAGATTGCAATGCGGAACAATCTTTTGTTCGCTTACTCAGAAAACCAATTAATTAAATCTAGCCACGTCTCATGGAAATGGCGATTAAAACAGACTTTAAGGATCCTCAGAGGAAGTAAAAAATATGAATCACATAATATTGGCAACGATTTAAATTACATGCTAGGTTTAAATAGGATATTGCCTAATCGCGATGAAGTTGTAAGCAGAATTAAAAGTAGGGAACTAAGACTCATTGAGCTCCCTTTTCCAGAGTTCCCTATTCCCTCCAACAATCAAATTGATGGTGAAGTATATGAAGCAATTGATCGATTTATTAAATCATACCCAGAGCCAAATACTGTCTTTAAACTAAACAATAAGAATTCTGGAGATTACGAGTATGGCGCCACTAGAGAATGGTTTTTAAAAGCCTACAGGCAAGCTAGAATCTATCAGCCCATATTTCTAGAATATGAACCGGATAAATTAAATATTGCCCTCCATATTCGGAGAGGGGACCTACTTCCAGGACGCCAATTTTCTGATTTATCGTCCAGAATGCTGCCGGATGCCTGGTATCTAGACATCCTTAATATAATCATCCATCATTCTAATAAAAACTTGTCTATTCATATTTTTAGCGAGGGTAAAGACGGTAAATATCACTCTGAAAATGGCACACCTTTCTCCTGGAGAGGATATTTCCGAGATACTCCTCACAAAGTCCATGAACATATTGATAGTGACTTCATGGGCACATTCCACCATTTATTAAATGCAGATGTTTTGATAGGCTCAAAAAGTGGCATGAGTCATTTAGCAGGAATGCTCGGAAAACATATGAAGATCATGCCAAAAATGTGGCACTCCTATAGAGGTGCCGATCAATTGCTAGAAGTATCTGATTTGCGGACTGAACTCAAGCAAGAGGAAATTACAAAATACTTACAGCAATATCTCTAAGTTATCGCAGCAAGAAAGTTACCCAAAGCCCCAGTATTAGACGCTCTAAACGAGTCAGGGGCGTCCATAATCCATTTTTTCGATACTGAAAGCGTGCATAAATTTCTGTATTTGCGCGCAGAGAAACCCCGGGAAATTGTTTATTTAAAGCGTGTAGTAAACCAGCTCCAATGACAACTCTCTTTAACCATGGCAACTGGCGTGGGTAAAACTCAGAAGATATTCCCAATAGCTCTAGATACTTTTTTTGTACTTCAATTGTTGTTAGCTTAAATTTATCAAAATGAATCGAGCTTGTTTGAGCGGGATATCGACGATAAGTGATTAATCGTTCTTTTAAATTTAAGAAACGATAGCCAGCTGCCGCCATCTGAACCCATAGGAAATAATCTTCAGAGGTGAGTATTGAGGTGTCGTATTTAAACTGTTTAAATATTTCAGCTCTGCCTGTCATTGCTGAATTACATAAGCTGCAATAAACAATTAATAGCACCCTTAAGTCAGCATCTAAAAATTTATCTTTAGATTTTCTAATCTTTCCAGAAATTTCATCCAAAACCCACTGGGCACTCCCACAAATATCACAATCACCAGATTCCAATGCCTCGATTTGTTTTTGCAAACGCGTAGGATCGGCAATATCATCTGCATCCATTAAAGCAATATATTTACCAGTTGCTCTATCAATCATTTCATTGCGCGCCCTGACAACGCCAAAATTTTTATCTGATAGCACCTTAATAACTCGCTGATCGGTATAAGACTCAATGATTTTTCTAGTACTATCACTTGACCCATCATCAAAAATGATGAGTTCAAGATTGCTATGGCTTTGAGTAAGAATGCTGTCAATTGCTTGAGCAATGTAAAGTTCTGAATTGTACGCAGGCATTAACACACTAACTAATGGCATATTCATGATCAAATTAAGCTTTGCAAGTATCGGCCTACGCGTTTCAATTTTTTGAGCATCCTAGAGGAAATTGATTTTTGGCTGACGCCATAATCCAAGTCTAAATCCCAACTAGATTGATAAATTACACCTAAATAATTTGCTCTTAACTTGATATTTGATTCACCCAATCTTCTCAATAAAAAATAATGCCAGTCGTAGTAATAAACCCGAAATAACTGCTCAATTGGTTGCAATGGGATTGCATGAAAATTTAATAATGCCTCTAAATAAAGGAGGGTTTCAGGATGCTCTGGAGTGCAGAGATCCCAGAGAGTAATATCTCGTGGCTTTAGATAGCTTAGATCTAGCGATTCCCAAACCTTGGCAGACCATATAAACGGTGGACAAGGGCAATAATAATTAGGTCCAATACGCCCAAACAACGCCTTAACCCTATCACCCTCACGGCGAAGATTTTCTGGTGCTTTAGCATAACCACGATTAAGGGCTAGCTGGAAATATTCTTTATTTTGATAGACGACTGTGTAAGGATTTCCATCGCTCGCAAGAAAATCTGTTTTCTTAAAATCTTGTATGAAAATGCAATCCGAGTCTAAGCACACATAGTTATTACATAAGCCAAGGCGCCAAAACTCAGATTTAATGACTTGCTGAGTAAGACTCCCAGATCTCTGCTTGATAATTTCAGTTGAAGCTCTTTCGTTTGCAGAAATAATGGATTCATCAGATACCCATTGATATCCATCGACCTCCAAAATTTTAATCAACTCTTCATATTGGTCTTTTGGAGTAGATATATAAAATGGTATCTGATCTTTGTTATAGGCTTGTATTGAAGCAAGTAATTGCTTCAAGCGCAAAAAATCTTTAGAGTAAGACTTGCAATAAAGAGCTAAATCGATCATAAATAACTATCCTTCATTTTTTAAATGCACAAGAATAGTTTCAACGGCTTGATCTACACCAATTGGGTTCCAAATCGGTTTAATCAAATTCTGTTGCTGCCAATCTAACCAAACTCGTTCAAGCGTCATAGCGATTCCCTCGTCGTCTCCTTCAACACTTAAGTAAGAACCCCTATCCAAAAGCATCTTATCCAACTGAGGGTTTCGGTGTGTAATACCCCATATTGGGCGGCCT
>CAISKC010000131.1 GCA_903885895.1 uncultured Legionella sp. | reverse complement strand
TGCTTGGCGCCTCTGCTGGGAAGTTCCTACCCAAAGCGGGAAAATGGATGAACAGCATCAAATATATTTTTGGAATGATGTTATTGGGCTCAGCCATCCACCTGTTATCACGTTTGATTTCCCCGTTTGTCAGCATGCTCCTATGGTCTACGTTATTTATCACTTCTGGACTAGGACTGAAACCATTTTTTGCACCACAACCTGGCGCGCGTACTTTGATCACACAAGCCATTGGTATCATGTTGATCGTTTTCGGTGGCTTCATTTTGTATGGCGCAAGTGCTGGGCATACCAACCCTTGGCAACCCTTACGCACCTCTTTACAAACGAGCAATTCCGGAACCACGCATAAAATTGTCACCAATTTATCTGAGACACAAGCCGTTTTAGCAGAAGCCGCCACGGCACAGCAACCTGTACTTTTAGATTTTTACGCTACTTGGTGTAACAGCTGTCAAGAAATTGAAAAAGATATCATGCAATCGCCCGAGCTGAGTGATTTAGCCGATCGCATTCTCATTGTCCAAGTCGACCTCTCAAAAAACGATGCGGATACCAAAGCATTGTTACAATACTTCCATGTGGTCGCACCCCCGACTTTCTTATTTTATGACAATACGGGCTCTGCAATGGCTGATTTACAATGGGTAGGTGCCGTAGATCTGAATACATTGTTAACACGAATTCAAAAAGTGGTGAATTGAGCATAATGAGCCTTGATGCCAATAAACACTGTTCCGTTCAGGCTGAGAACTGATAACGCTCCTCATTTTTAAAAAACTGAGGGTTACCCCAAAACCCTGGGTGATTATGTCACCGTTTCAACTTCTTTTTAAACGCGGCGTTGCTTGAAAGCAGTGTTTCGTGGGCCTGTCATATTAGTTACTATTTTCCGTGCTCGCAGGCTCCGCGCGCAAAATAGCAACCAACATGCCACCCCTCAATGGGGATCGATCTTGATTGAGGGGTGGCGCTTAGGAGGGCTCCTAGCGCGCGCAGCTTGCGAGCACGCTGGGATACCGGGGCGACAGGACCCCGAAACACTGACATCGAACAACAGGTGCCGCAGATCGCCCTGCTCGTTTATCTGCAAGCTCATCATCGAATTGTTTGCGTTTTTGTGCATCAGTTAAAACGGCATGCGCTGCACTGACCTTTTGAAATTTAGATTTGGCAATCTCTACGCCTGCTATGATCTCAGCTTCTGTCACATTCGCGTTCTCTGCTCGCATAAGACCTGGTATGCGATCCGGATGGAGTTTTAAAGCTAATTTTTTATACGAACGCTTAATCTCTTGCTCTGAAACATTTAAAACTTCATAATGGTTTATCATTTTTTATATCCTCACTGTCCCCTGCGGGCACCTTCTCCCTAAGAGAAGGAGAATATTAACAGTACCAAATATCAAATCGCACTGTTTTACCCTCGATACTAGCTTGCGGTTGCCTCAGTGGCGCTAACCGTTGCGGCCACTTTAGCACGATTCTTTTTTTAGCGCTAGTTAATGCCAATATAAGCAATTCTTGCGCATCTTCATCTGGGCCAAATAATTGCTGTAAGGCTTGCATATCTTTTTTTACTAGGGCTGATTTGTGACGCTCAGGATGCATGGGATCCATATAAATCACATCTGGGTAATCTTTGGCAGATAAGTTCTGTAAATAGGTTTGTGCATCTTGATGAATACAAGATAAATCGAGTGTATCTGGGATCAACCGATGTAATCCATCTGTCAATAATGCCGTCATAATAGGCTGCCTCTCCAACATGATGACTTTTGCACCATATTGCGCCAATAAGCCCGCATCACGCCCCCACCCTGCCGTGACATCTAAAATCGTCATGCCCGACGCTGGTTTGCACGCACGAATCAGCCCATGGCTTTTGTCCAAGCGCCGTTGGCTTATCATGGCATTAAAATCGACTTGCAACGGTAAAAACTTATCTATCAGCAAAACCAAACCATGTTGCGTCAGCTGTAACCGTGGCAACACATCTTGTGCAATATGGAAACCGTATTGTGCAGCAAGTGCCAAAGCTTGAGGCGCTAAATCTTCCGTATCAAAGCCTAAAACCCCTCCGTCTCCCCGAACACAGTGAGGGATCTCCAGATTTGGCACCATACTATACCTCGCATTGCTCGGGATGTCGGGGTTTTTGACTCATTTGGTAATAGAAGCCAATTGGCTGATATCGGCAATAGAGTTGAACAGCGAACGTAACCGCGCCAATAATGCTAAACGGTTATTTTGTAAGTTTTGATCCGGATCCATCACCAACACTTGATCAAAAAATGTATCCAAAATCGGTTGCATGGCAATAATGATATTCAATTTTTCAGAATAATCTAAATCAGTTTCAACTTGAAAACGATGTTCTGTTTTTTCAATCGTTGCCAATAAAGCCTGCTCAGCTTCTAGCTTGCACAAAACAGGATCCACTTCGACGACCGCCGCTTGCGCCACCACATTATTCACCCGCTTCGCCATCGCAGTCAAAGCTTGGGCTTGTGGCAACTGAATCAAGGTAACAAGAGCGCTGATCCGCTGCGCCATGTCAAACAAGCAATCTTGTTGACAAACCCGCACTGCTTGGAACAGCTCTACAGGGATCTGTTGATTTTGATAATAGGATTGTAATCGCTCTAAAATAAAAACTTGAATTTCACTGATCAGGTCCGGTTTTTTATTTTCTAAATGTCCCACATAGGCATCTGCTGCCGTTTGAATACAAGCACTTAAACTCAGATTACCAGGTAAATTGAGCAACATCCGCGCTACTGCTAAAGCATGCCGTCTCAATTTAAAAGGATCTTTGACACCGGAGGGCTTATGCCCAATGGCAAATAAACCATACAGCGTATCCAAACGATCTGCCAAAGACACCGCACAGCCTAATGGCGACGTTGGCAAATCATCCTGGGCAAAACGCGGTAAATATTGTTCTTTCAAGGCCAGTGCCACCGCGGCGGCTTCATAATCATGCATCGCATAATAATAACCCATCACGCCTTGCAACTCAGGAAACTCACCGACCATCCCGGTTAATAAATCACATTTACTTAAGGCTGCTGCTCGCGCTATCTCTTGCGGATCAAGTTGTAACGCATCCTGCAAAAAGGTCATAATTTTAGCCATGCGCGCCGTTTTGTCTGCCAAACTACCCAGTTGGGTTTGAAAAACCACATGATGGAGCGCAGGAAGATGTGCTGCCAAGCCTTGCCGCTTATCCTGCTGGTAGAAAAAAGCCGCATCGGATAAACGCGCGCGCATCACTTTTTCATTGCCCAGTTTTACTAACGCCTTATTTTGGCTATCGATATTCGCGACCGCAATAAAATGTGGGGCAATTTTGCCGCGTTTGGTATATAAAGCAAAACATTTTTGATGCACTTGCATGGCCGCTATCAACGCCTCAGCGGGCACTACTAAGAATTGGGGATCAAAATCTGCAAGCAAAGCACGTGGCCATTCTACGATAGACGTCACTTCCGCCAATAAAGCATCCGGAATCACGACATCCAATTGCTGATCAGCAGCCAGCTGTGTAATTTGTTCGCGAATCAAGGTTTGACGTTGCTGAAAATCAGGCACCACATAGGCTGCTAACATTTGTTCTTCATACGTGCTCGGTGCCGTAATAGTGACCGCACCAGGATGATGGAAACGATGCCCATATGAGCACGCGCCAGTCACCACCCCTAAAATCTCTGCTTCTAGGATCTCTTGTCCCCATAACATCACGGCCCAATGCACTGGCCGACTAAATGACAAGTCACCCGCTCCCCAGCGCATGGCTTTTCTGATGGGTAATTCTGCTAAAATTTGTTGGATAATAGTGGGTAATAATATCGGCGTTGGAATCTCTTCGGTTCGCGCCGAATAACTCCACCATGCCCCTTTATCCGTGGTTTGAATTTGCAAATCATCAACCGTTACACCACATGATTTTGCAAATCCTAATAAAGCAGCATTCGGCTGATCTTGCGCATCACGCGAGCCCGCAACAGCAGGACCCCGTCTGGTTTTAAGTTGGCTCGCTTGCATAGCAGCAACATCATAAGCTAAAACCGCCAAGCGTCGTGGCGTACCAAAACATCTGACTGAGCCATACGTAATATTCGCAGCCTGTAACGCTAATTGGAAGCGCTCTAATAATGCCTCAGAAAGTTCTTGTACCGCAGCAACGGGTAACTCTTCTGTGCCTATTTCAAATAAGAAATCGCTCACGCTATTTTTTCCTCAACTTTGATCTTGATAACAATTGGCAACCAATCTTGATAATTCACGCACTTGTAAAATATAACGCTGGCGTTCTGTAACCGAAATGGCTTTACGGGCATCTAATAAATTAAACACATGTGACGCTTTGATAACCATTTCATAAGCGGGTAAAGGTAATTGTCGTTCTACCAATTGCTTGGCTTGACTGGCGTAAGCGGTAAACTGCTGCAACAAAACATCTACTTCAGCATATTCAAAATTGTACGCCGACTGCTGCACTTCATTTTGATAAAACACATCGCCATAGGTCACCAAGCCATGCTCAGTATACGCCCAAGGAATGTCGAAAATACGCTCTATGCCCAATAATGACATAGCCAAGCGCTCTAAACCGTAGGTTAATTCCCCAGCAATAGGGTTACAAACCAAACCACCGATTTGTTGAAAGTAGGTAAACTGTGACACTTCCATGCCATTTTGCCATACTTCCCAACCCAAGCCCCAAGCACCTAAGGTAGGAGACTCCCAATTGTCTTCCACAAAGCGAATATCATCAACCAAGGGATCAACCCCTAACACGCGTAGAGACTCTAAATATTTCTCTTGGATATCCAGAGGCGCAGGTTTCAAAATAACTTGGAATTGATAGTAATGTTGCACACGATTCGGATTATCTCCATAACGACCATCAGTAGGTCGTCGTGAAGGTTGTACATACGCCGCAGCCCATGGCTTGGGTCCTATGGCGCGTAAAAAGGTGGCAGGATGAAACGTACCCGCCCCCACTTCCATATCTAAAGGTTGTAAAATCACACAACCCTGGTCAGCCCAGAACTGTTGCAAAGTTAGAATTATTTCTTGAAACGTTCTTGGCCGACCCATAAAAGCATCCTATTTTTACGCCATGCATCATTTTCCGCTCCCTGACAGTCGCGGCGCGTTTGGGTGGACAACACATCATGTGTCCACCCAAACATCTCATCATAGCGTTATGTTTATCTATTAACCTTTAACGGAACTATTGTGTTTACCTAAGCGAGTGATGCTATCTTGTAACGTGTCAAGGCTAGCTTCTCCAGGTATAAATACCGCTTCAGAACCTGCTTGGTACTGACCATGCTGAGTCGCTAACAAGATGAATACGGGCGTGCCCTGTAAATGGATACGCTCAGCCAATTTACGGTTTTCATCTAAAATATCCGTCACAGCTTTACTGTCTTTATCCATTTTCAATGCATGCATCTTTAAACCAACTTTTTTCGCTACGTCCATCAGGGTTGTCTCATCTATACGTTTCCCAGCATGGAATAGCTTATCTTGAAACGGCATGTATTTACCTTGCATCGCTGCGGCAATCGCAAAACGTGAAGCCGTTTCAGACTCTTTGCCAAAAATTGGAAACTCTTTGAACACGACACGTAATTTAGGATTGTTTTCGATCAATTTTTTGATGATCGGTTCCATGTTAGCGCAATGAGAGCAATTATAATCAAAAAATTCGACCAAAGTCACATTACCCTTCAGATTACCTGCAACGGTCAAATCACCTCTGACCAATTCTGCACCAGCTTTCTCAATAGCCGATTTGGCTTGCGCTTGCATCAGGACTTGCTGTTTGATTTGTAACGCGTCGGAAGCTTCCATCAACACTTCTGGATTGAGCTTTACTAAATAGTCATGAATAATATTTTGGATTTCGTTTTTTTGATCTGCAGTGAAAGAGGTTGCTGGTGCTGGAGCCGCTGGAACAGCGTACGCCAAAGGCATCCCCAATGCAGTTGTTAAAAGGCTTGCAGCTAATAGTCTATTTTTCTTCATTTTATCCCTCATCTAAAAGATTACTATTCCAAAGACGCACCCTACCATTGGAGCCAACAAAATTCAAGACACCACGTATCAGATCCTAATATATGAAAAAAAATGAGCAAGTCAAAAGCTTTATTTTGTACCCACACGCAGTATATAATCCTAAAAAAAGCAGTTGCCACAGCAGCGAAAAGGTCTAATGCGATATAAACATGTTTACACACTGGTCGTCTTGTTCATCACATTGAGCGGGATAAGTTTGCTTTGGTACCAACACCAACCCAGCTCACACTCCATCCAAGTCAAAGCAACGACTTTTTCCAATTTGCCAGGCTGGCAATCTACTCAAGCTTTATCATCACTGCATACGTTTCGACGATCGTGCCGGCATTTTTTGCAGATGAATCCTAAATATTCTGTAGGGAACACTTGGTTTGGTTTGCACGCAAAAGATTGGCGACCTGCTTGTGAAGCAGCCGTTGCATTACAAACAGACTCCGAAATTCAAGCAAAAAATTTTTTTGAAACTTGGTTTCAACCTATGGAGTTTTCTAATGACCACGCCATCACGGGCTTATTTACTGGATATTATCTCCCTTCGGTCGCTGCCAGCTTAACTAAAACGCAAGAATATACAGTACCCGTTTATGGTTTACCCAATAATTTGCTACGGATCAAATTAAGCGATTTTGATCCGACTCTACCTACACGCCAATTGTTTGGCCGACTTGAAAATAATCGGGTATTACCTTTTTATTCGCGAGAAGAAATTGATCAAGGCGCTATCGCAGGCAAAGCACCCATTCTGGCTTATTTACGCAGTCCTATAGATCGTTTATTAATTGAAATCCAGGGCTCAGCACTTTTAAACCTCCCAGATGGTACGCAATTAAACTTAGGCTATGCTGGAAAAAATGGCTTAACTTATACCGCCATCGGCCATGTATTAATTAAACGCAAGATTTTACCCGCAAACCAAGTGTCTATACAAAGTATCCGAGCTTATTTAGAAAGTCACCCTGAAGAAAGCGATGAAATCATTCATAAAAATCGTTCTTTTGTATTTTTTGAAGTACTGACCAAACGTGGGGCATATGGCACACTAGGTACGCGCCTCACCCAAGGATATTCTTTGGCAGTTGATCCAGAATGGGTACCCCTTGGCATGCCCGTTTGGTTAGCGACCACTTATCCCGATGCACATTCTAATCAGTACCACTCGCTGCACCGTTTGATGATCGCGCAAGACACCGGAGGCGCTATCAAAGGCACGGTCCGTGGGGATGTATATTGGGGCAATGGCGACGACGCTGCCGCCATCGCCGGAAAAATGAAAAGCAAAGGACGGTATTGGTTGTTGGTGCCGAAGAAGTCTTAATTAAGCAGAGTTCAGTAAGCTACGATAAATTCGCGTAGGCCAACACCAACCATTTCGTACCTTGTTCAGCAAACTTCACTTGCACACGCGTATGCGCGCCTTTGCCTTCAATAGCAAGGATAACACCGGAGCCAAAATGAGCATGCGTCACGTTTTGACCTAATTGTAAGCCCGACTCATGTTTGCTTTGCATGGACATCGATACGGAAGGACTATGCGATGCACGTCCACTAGCGCGAACTTCCTCTAATAATTCTTTGGGAATTTCATTCAAAAAACGCGAGGGACGATGATACTCTTCGCGGCCGTATTGCCGCCTAACTTCCGCATACGACAGGATCAAACGCTGCATCGCACGTGTCATGCCTACATAGCATAAACGACGTTCTTCTTCTATACGACCGGGGTCCTCAGCAGATTGTTTCGCTGGAAACAATCCTTCTTCCATGCCTACTAAAAATACGCAAGGAAACTCCAAACCCTTAGCCGCATGCAGCGTCATCATATGCACATACGATTCATGCTCTTCAGCCTGCCATTCACCCGCTTCTAAAGAAGCATGTGCTAAAAAACTCACCAAATAAGGCAGCTCATCTTCATCTGCATAGCGAAATTCTTTTGCAGCATTCACTAATTCCTGCAGATTTTGGAGTTTGGATTCTGTTACATCCCCTTTCATAGAAGCATAATATTGATACAAGCCAGACTGGTTGATCACAGAAGAAATCTGTTCATCTAAAGGCAGATCACTCGTGTCTTCTTGTAACATTTCAATTAAATTCAAGAACATCGCTAATGCATTCGCAGCGCGCTGGGTCAAAGTATTCTGATGAATAATCTGCGTAGCAGCAGCCCAGAGTGATATCGATTCGTCACGTGCCAATACTCGCACGATATCCAACGTTTTCTCTCCAATCCCTCTTGCAGGCAAATTCACGACTCGTTCAAAAGCAGGATCATCATTCCGATTCAAGATTAAGCGCAAATAAGCCAAAGCATCTTTAACTTCCGCGCGTTCAAAAAATCGTACACCACCATGGATCCGATACCCAATACCTGCACGCAACAAAGCTTCTTCTAACACACGAGATTGCGCATTAGAGCGGTATAATATCGCGATGTCTTGCAATGAACAGCCTCGATTGTGCTCCATCGTAATGCGTTCGCTCACAAACCGCGCTTCTTCTAACTCATTGAAAGCAGCAAAAACCAATATTTTTTCGCCTTGCTGCCCGGACGTCCACAACGATTTTCCCATGCGCGTATGATTATGAGTAATGAGCGCATTAGCGGCTTGTAGAATCGTCGCAGAAGATCGATAGTTTTGCTCTAAACGTACGACCTGCGCATCCAAAAAATCTCTAGAAAACTTCTGAATATTTTCTACCTTTGCGCCACGCCAACCATAAATAGACTGATCATCATCCCCCACCACCATAACCTTGGCACGGTGACCTGCCAGCAATTTGATCCAAGCATATTGCACCGTATTCGTATCCTGAAACTCATCCACCAAAATGGTTTGAAAACGCGTTTGATAATGCGCTAACAAATCCGGATTATCTCGTAATAATTCATGCGTACGCAGCAGAATTTCGGCAAAATCAATCACGCCGGCAATCTGACAAGCCTGCTCATAAGCCGCATAAATTCTTAACCAAGTTTTTGCTGGTCCAAATGTAGGACATAAAACATGTTGCGCACGCAAACCTTCATCTTTATTCCCATTAATAAATGACTGAGCCTGTTTCACTGGCCACTGATCGGTATCCAATAGCAAATCTGCCATGACCCGCTTAATCATCCTCGCTTGATCATCACTATCTAAAATTTGGAATGCTTGCGGTAATTTTGCAATATCATAATGGCGACGCAGCAAGCGATGACAAATACCATGAAACGTGCCAATCCAGAGATCAGACAAAGGTTGCTGCAGAATAGCATTCAGGCGTGATTTCATCTCACCCGCAGCTTTATTCGTAAAGGTCACGGCTAATACGCCATCAAGCATCACTTGTCCCGTATGAACCAAATGCGCAATGCGACTCACCAATACTCGTGTTTTGCCCGAGCCAGCACCCGCTAACACTAAAAGATGTTGCAAAGGTGCGGTCACCGCAGCATGTTGCGCTTCGTTCAGGCTTTGTAGCCAAGGGGTATGCAATGAGTCAGAGACAGACATAGATTTTCCGAAAAATGTTCGGGAAAGTATAGCTGATTCGAGCCAAGACGTGAACCACATCCCAATAATAATCTAAGATAACAATTCACATCCAGAGCACAGCGAGGGCGGTCCAACACAAGGATCAGGGCCATAACCCAAGAGATCTCTCGGTGCACTCTTGATAAAGTACGAGCCACTACAATCTAAGTAACAAAAACTTGTTCAAATAAAGGTTCTTATGTTATAATTTTTCGCTTTAGTTGCGATAAAACGAGCTTTTATGCACACATCCATTGAATTACGCAATGCATTGGTTACTCAGAAATCAAAACGGAACCGCTTGATTTACGATAGTATACAAGACAGCATTGATGTGACAATTCAAACTCTGAAAAC
>CAISKC010000130.1 GCA_903885895.1 uncultured Legionella sp. | reverse complement strand
TCTACATAACTTAATGAAGTTTTACTTATATAATTTAGATGAGTTCTCAGAAAAAGGAACAGCCCCACATCATGCTGAGCTTTATTTTTCTGATGCTTACAACAAAAATTTTACAATCCATTTCAGAATATATTCACAAAACATAAAAAACTCTAATCCTTACCATTTATTTGAAAAATATTTCAGTGTTGAAAATGGACAAGTTGTTCCTAATATTGGTCTTTGTCATTTGTCGCTTTTATACATTGAAACGAATGTATCCTACACAATAAAAGATAATGAGTATTTAGACGTTTGTATCACTATTCCTAAATTAGATCTCCCTGAAAATAATGAGCTATGCACTGAACTACAGGGGCTTATATTTACAAAAGATACCTTTCTTTTGCATCAATTAAAGGAATTTGCAAAGAATTTAGGTGTTAACCTCGATTTAATATCCCTTCCTGAATCAATACTGCATACTATGGATGTTGGGTATGATTTTGTCATCTTGCATACCTGGGTCAATGAACCTGGAGATGGTATCGAACTTATTAACTCTTGGAAAAAAACCGGCAAACCCTTGCCATTATTCTTTGGGTATTCTCAAGATGATGACACCCGCGATTATATTGAAAACCCTAAAAAATTTGGTCTTGAAAAATGCTTTACACTCGACGAGCTATCTGAAGACTCCTTGATATTTAAAAATATTGTCCTAGAAACCAGAAAAAAAATGGCAGCGCCTGTGATTATAAAATAAAAAACGATTTAGCTAAAAAATTTTCGGTCGCGTGATGACACAAATCCGGCTATTTATGGGTGCTAGGCCAAAATCAGAAAAATTTTCGATTTTATAAGATACAGGATTTTAATCCTGTGCTCTTGCAACTAAGGATGCAGAAATGACCCATAGTGAAGATGATGGTGGCGTTCGAAAAGAAGTCACAATCCTTGGGGGAAAACCATTGCCCAAACAACTCGCCACTGAAATGCCCGATGCTGTTACACAAATCAAACCCAAAGACTCACAAGACAAGCTAAAAATAGTTAATGCCATATGGGTAGATGATGATCCTATGGTGACTGATTTACCGTGCCAATTATTGTTTCCTCTTATCATTGATGTCTACAGAACCCCTGCTGAGTTAATGAGCCGTGTTGAACCAAGCTGCATTTACTCGAAAAACACACCTATTTTTTTAGATTATAATTTTGATAATGCGCCTAACATCACAGGCGTAGATATCGCAAAAAAGCTCTTTGAGCTTGGGTTTACCAAGCTTCGTTTGTTATCCGGGCAAGATCTTGAGGCAAGCGGTGTAGAAATACCCGATTACTTAATGATTTTACCAAAGTCAGCCGCAGCTAATCTTGATAAATATTTTTGATGTTTTCTATTTTTGTCTTAGAAAGGCATCGTAAGACAAAATCTTATCTTTATCGATTCCATGTTCTGGAAAAATATCTGTAAAGGCATAGTAATAATCAGAGGGCCTATTCTCAAAAACTTCGAGTTTCTTCCCTTCGTCTTTAAAAACATCCGCTTTTAGTAGATACTTATTCCAATCAATAGATTTTCGGCTCTCAAAATCTTCTTTTTCATATAAAGATAAAATCTTGTCTTTGGATTTTAAACATGCAAGCACTGAATCAGGGGCTCCATATGTTCTCGCGCGCTCAATACTATTTATAACGCCCTGTTCATTGCGAACAAATAACCAGCTTAAATTGGCTTTACTATCCAAAAACATAAGGCTGCCTTGTTTATCAAACAAATACCCCTCGCATATCTCATGTTCATCAAGATAAGGATTCAAAATAGGCAAAAAATTCCCATCATTAAGAAAACTCGTTTTTTCAGATTCATCATGGTTCAACATATTTGCAATACCATGACCAACTCTTTGAAACATTGCGGTACTGAGTTTATTAACGGCTTCGATTAGGTATTTGGGATGATTTGGGTCAAACTTGCTGATAAAGTTCTTTCCAATAGCTTCATTGGCTAATTCTTCTTGAAAATCAGAGTATTTTTTTGCGGTAAATAATATATATGAGTGCTCATGACTTTGGCGGTAATCATTCAATCCAACATTTTGCCACACATCAAATCCAGATTTTGCAGGCATATCATAGTCAATAATCGCTATCATCACATCATCAAAGCGCTGATTGTTGTATACTTCTTTACGAAAACCTAAAACGCCATCTTCTATTTTATTGGATATAACTCGCCCTCTAAAAAACCGACCGGTTTTGTCTGTTAAAAAATCAAGAGCTTTATTGGAGTCTAAAAAAGAGATTACTTTATACTGACCAGCAAGCGCTGCTATTACCGCATCGATAGCAATATTATCATCATCAACTGACAATACGGTTGTTGGATAAAAAACCCCTGGAATATTACACAGCCGTGATGAATAAAAAATGGTCTTCATATCTAATCCCTTAATCTAAGTATCTCTTAAAATATAGATAGAATGACCATTTTATGCAAATTTATATCAATTTTATTCTAATGTTCTATACTTTAATAAATACACGAATTTATTTAACCTCTATGAATCAGCAAAAATCCTCTCATCAATCCATTCTTCTTAATTCAGCCAAATCTTGGCAAAAAATCCTTGATAAGGTATTTCATTTATTTGGCACTAAATTGCTTGGAATAACAAGCACTGATATTTTATTAAAAAAAACACTGCCTAATCTTTTAAAAGGCTATGAGCTTGCGATCCAGCATAATCTAATGAAAGATGAAATACATCCTCAGTTACTAGAGTCTCTCTCCAAATCCAACATAGAAGCATCTATCAATCCAATGTTAGAAGCAATGGATAGTGTCTTATCTATGTGCAAAGCATTATCAAATCCAGATAAAAACGCTCAAGATTTATCTGCAAAGCAATTAATCGAAAACAATTTAAGTGCTTTTGAGTTTAAGGGCAACACTCGCAGCCTAATCGAATTTAATAGTAATTATGATTTTAATATTCATATGCAAGAACTCTTTTTAAATGCCGCTCTGTGGCAATTATTGAGTTTTTCTCAAGATAATTTCAAAAATCCTGAGGAAAAAATTAGCATCTATTTTTCGAAACAAAATGACACGGAAAATGCAATCCATTTTAAAATTGTCTCTTCAAGTATACAAAAAAAATACACGCAATTTTTAAACAATACCCTGACTAAAACTCACGAAAAATTTGTTCCGGGCATCGAGTTTTGCCGCTTAGCCCTCCTTCACAGTGGCGGAAATATCATTTATGAAATCAATGAAGCCGAATCTATTGAGTTTATTATTGTATTGCCTAAAGCCTCATAATAGGGGCCAACACAGCCCCAAAGTTCACAAAGATTATTTGGCTTTTGAATTATTCTCACCTTTATGATTTAAAAATGCCTGAAATGATAATATTTTATCTTTATTTATCCCATGCTCTGGAAAACTGTCTGTGAACGCATAATAGTAATTAGCTGGCAAATGATTAACTGTTTCATTCTTATAAATTGCATCATCTTTTAACATGTCGACTTTTAGTAAGTATTTATCCCATTCGATTTTATCCCTGGCTTTAAAATCTTCTGGTTCATATAAAGACAAGATATATTCTCTGGATTTAAGTAAATCAATAATGTTATCAGGCGCACCATATTCATAAGCATTCTCCAGCCCATTTATTATTCCATGCTCATTACGGACAAATAACCAGCTTAAATTCGCGTTTTTATCTAAAAAAATCATACCACCCTGTCTATCAAACAAATATCCTTCACAGATCTCATGCTCTCTAATATATTGATTAAATATTGGTAAAAATTTGGCGCAAAATTCAAATGGGTATTCTTGCCTATCGTGATCACTCATTCTTGTTCTACCGTGATCAGTGATTCTCGTTTGATCGTGATCACCTATTATCGCCTGATCGTGATCACTTTTCCCTAAAATACAGGAATAGGTTATATCGGTGCCTCCACTCCAGATGGGCCGTG
>CAISKC010000129.1 GCA_903885895.1 uncultured Legionella sp. | reverse complement strand
GGCTAATTAAATAACTAACTCGATGGGCCGGATAAATGGGAATTTACAGCAAAATTTGGACTTGACCTAGATTAATAGCTTCTTTGAGATAGTCTACGTCACTGGCTTCGATACTAGGCTCAATTAATTTGTTTTGAAAAGCTAAATCGTAGCCTTGTTGTAATTGGGGTACAATACCTTCAAGAAAATGACTTTTTCCACGAATTATGGCTAATTTATTGACTATGTCGTGAGATAATTTCCCAAATGTTTGGTGCCAAATTTTATAAATTTCCGAATAATCATTATTCATATTCAATCCTTTGAGCAGTTTATTGTCATTATAGCATCGGGTGGAAATAAAGGATGTCGGCGCTATTTTAGGCCGATTATTTTTTTTACATCAGGTAAATCTGATTTGGGAATCACTGTGATATAGTCAGGAAGGGTGCCTGTTGCAAAGTGTTCTCCAGTAATTAAATAGAGTCTAGTAAAACTTTGCTCATGAAACTCTTTTGCTAAATCTACGCCCTTGATGTTACTAAAAGGCGGCTCATAGTTGTTGTCTAAAAGGATCGGTGTGTCTTTGGCATAAGCGTTGATTTTTTCTTTCAATTCATTAGGATTGCTGAAATAAACAAGATCACAACCCGCAAATGCAGTACGTTTGATACTTTGTGCAAAAGAGACATCATCATCAAGCCAAATCGCATCAATTTTTTTAGTAGTGATTGTTGTTTGTTCGATATCTTCCTGTATAACAATGGGGACATGGCTGACAAGTTTTTTGGGTAGTAGTTTGACACCTAAAAGCACTACTTTATTTTGGATTTCTCGTTTTACATAGTGGCTAGTAACAAGGATAGAGCGCTTAATTTTTGATTGCTCGATGACTGAAATGCCCGTTTCCTTCTGATTTAATAATTCGTAGTCTGTCAGTAATAATAAGTGTCCCTTGTCTTCTTCTGATAAAGTGGGTAAGAATTTTAAAAGCTCGTCCCCGATGAAAAAATGATGAAATTTCAAAGATGGATATTGTTTAGAGAGTGATTTGAATCGTAAGTCCCATGCGCCATGAATCGATTTGTCGTCATCTAAAATCAAAACGATATCATGTGGCTTGACTTGAATTTTATCAATGGCCCAAGCAGGCGGCTGTTTTTTAGAAAAGGCAATGGTAAACTGAGTGCCTTTTCCTGTCTCAGATTCAATATTCATTTTGGCATGATTGCGTTCCAAGGTATCTCGAACTTGATCAAGGCCAATACCATGGCCATCTTTTTTACCTTCGGTGAAAGCGATTTTATTCTTAATTTTCTCTACCATTTCAGGCGGTATGCCTTTCCCGTTATCACAAACAGAGACATAGACAAATTCGTTGTCACAGGTAAGTTTTAAAGTGACAACGCCTGACTTGCCATCAAAGGCTTGTGAAGCATTGTTCATGAGATTAGAGAGGGCGCGATTGACTTGCGTTCTCTGAATATTAACGAATGCAAATAGACTTTCAGGCGCAAAATCCTCTTTAATTTCTATGCTTTTACTATGAAAAGACATCCTTTTTTCGCTAATGAGCTGAGTTAGAACGGTGGACATAATGGCCAATTGTTTGGATTCGCTTGCATCATCCGCGTTTGGGCGATACCGCAAAAGCAAATCTGCCATAATATCATTGATTTTTTCTACCGCCTCACGCAAATCAATACGATACTCTTCTGGGATGCGCTTTTCATTTACTCCTGCTTCTATAAGTTTATTTTCAATCAAAATATCTAATAATACTGCTAGGCATTGTTTTTGAAATATAGCGATATCGGATGAATTCTTGGGAAAATGGCTTTTGAGTTTGGTCGGTATTTGTTCCCATGAAATCTGACCTTTTTTAAGCGCGCCATCGGTTCCAAGTACTTCAAAACTTAACCCTGTATTATCTGTATTAAGATAAAGTGTGTCTTTTATGCGTTCTTGTTCTGTCATGAGAGCAATATTATAGCCGTCTACTGTAGAGACTTCTTCAATACCACCAAGATATTCGGTTAAGGTTATAAGACTGCCTAAAGGTGATTCACTGTCATGAGCCACTTTGTCGATAGTACTGATGAATTGAGTTTGAGCGTCCAGCTGGGCTTTGTGCTTGGCGTTTTCTATAGCCAATTTTTCAGATTTTTCACGTTGTCTTTGTTCCTCTGCTTGCGCTTCTTGCATTGCTTGAAGTGCTGCTTCAGCGGATTTTTTGGATCTTTCTAACGCTTGTTCGGTATTTTTTTGGTGTGTAATGTCAGTTGCTATTCCTAAAATTCCAATTATTTTCCCCTGCGCATTTTTTAGGGGTACTTTATTACTGATAACGATTACTTCTTTCTGGTCGCATACTAAGACAGTATCTTCAATATTTATTTTAGGTGTTCCTGACGTGATTACTTCTTTATCATCTAATCTATATTTTGGAGCTCGCTCGTGCCATGGCAAATCATAATCTGTTTTTCCTATCATCTCTTCGCTTGAAGAAAGGCCAGCTGCTTTAGCAAATTGCTCATTACTACCCAAATGAACAGAGTTTTCATCTTTCCAATAGATCCAGTCAGGAGAATATTTAATAATGTTTTTTAACATTTCGTATTCTGCCCGAGTGGCCTTAGAGGAACGAAGTTCATTTTCAATAATTTTTCTTTCAGTAATATCAGTTGCTATGCCTAGAATGCCAATTATTTTTTGGTTTTTATCATATAATGGAACTTTGTTCGTAATAACATACCCTTTATCTCCCTTTTTATTGAAAATAACATCTTCGATGTTTAGTTTAGGGTTACCTGTTTTTATGACCTCTTGGTCATCGAACTGAAACTTCTCTGCTTGATTGCTCCATGAGAGATCATAATCAGTTTTTCCTATGATATCTGAACAATTTAAGTAACCAACAACTTCAATGAAATTTTGATTACAGCCAAGGTATATTGAGTTTTGATCTTTCCAATAGATCATAGCTGGAGAGTATTTAATAATACTTTCAAGGTATTTTATTTGTTCAATAAAATCTTTTTTTTCATT
>CAISKC010000128.1 GCA_903885895.1 uncultured Legionella sp. | reverse complement strand
TCTTTCAGATCCAACTAATTGCACGGCATTTCTGTTTATGCAAGACGGGCATTTAATTTATCAATTTACATTCATTACTGATAACGTAAGTTATGCGTATGATTTTAATACAGGATTATTTTTTAATGTTTCCGATCCAAACTTAAATTATCATATTGCCAGAGAAGTAGTATATTTTAACAATAGTTATTATTTTGTTAGTTTAGATGGACCAGATATTTATTTATTTGATAGCAGTATATATTCTGCCATTTATTCTCCTACAGACATTCAGCAAATACCTAGAATAAGAATAACTCCGCCCGTTAGATTGCCTAATCAGCACATGTTTATTATTAAAAGCGCTAGTTTTACCATGGAAAATGGTTTGCCAAATGCATTTAACGCTACAACTGCGGTTGAGTCATCACTTCCAGTATTTACAGCTGAATCTTTTATTACACTATCTATTTCCCGAGATGGAGGGGAAAATTTTGGCAATTCTTTACGCTATGATATGAATCCAACCGGAATGAGAAAAAACAGAATTAATTTTCAACGATTAGGGCAAGCCAACGATGCAACATTGCAATTTAGCTTTTATGGCTTGGAACGGTTTGTACTAACGGATGGATTAATCGCTATATATAGCTAGGAGAAATGTATGCCGGTAATTCCTCAAATCAACCCAAACATTAGAATACCTAATTTACCAATGGGGGCTATGACTGATGCAGAAGGGCAGCCTACGCCTGAAGAAAAAACTTTTCGTCAAACATTATTAACTAGTTTGCAAAATAATTTCGGCAGTGAAGGTTGTGTAATACCAAGCTTGCCTACGGCTGATATCCTTACGATACAAAATAACAGTTATTACGATCCTGCAACCGCCGCTACAGTTAACAGTTGCGCGGCAGGCACATTTATTTATGATACAACTACCGATCAAATAAAAGTCTCGGTCCTAGTTGGCGGATTGCCAACTTTTAAAGTAGTCACCGTAGTTTAGGAGCAGAATATGCCAGACCAAGCGAATGATGAAGCCACACGTAATTTAATGCGCATGCTAGGAATCGGTACCGGAGCTGGTGCCGCAGCAGGTGGTTTGTATAATTTATTTAACCCAGGCAAAAACCCGGCAACGGGTGCCAGCAATATGATTGGGCAAATACCAGGTAAGACGCAGCAATATTACCAGCCCTACATGGATGCTGGTAAAGGTGCTCTGGGTAATTTGCAAAATGAATATAAAGATTTGTTGGCCGGAAATACTCAAGGTAAATTAGGGGCTAATTTTAAAGAATCACCGGGATATCAATTTGCCTTAAATCAAGCTTTAAGCGGTGGAAGCAATGCAGCCGCCATGGGCGGACAACTTGGCATGCCAGCTCACGAACAACAAAATATGGGTATAGCTCAAGGATTAGCGTCACAAGATTATGACCGATATATGCAAAATCAAATGGGATTATATGGCAGAGGGCTAGAAGGCACTCAAGGTTTAAATACCATGGGATATAATGCAAATACTGATTTTGCTAATTTATTAGCAAATGTAATGGGTAAACAAGCCGATTATAGTTATCAGGGACAACAAGGGCAAAATGCTGGCCGCTCACAATCAATAAAAGATATTTTGGGCGGATTAGGCACTGCTGCTGGTAGTTATTTTGGAGGTCCAGTTGGTGGTGCGGCTGCTGGTGCTGGCATGAATTGGTTAACCAGTTTGTTTGGGGGGCATTAATTATGGCTGTTCCATTTGGTATAGGCGGTTCCGTCACTCCCATGACTGGCGAGCAAGCTACAGGCAACCCGAGTTATTTTGATGCATTAATGCGTGGTCTTCAGGGCGCGCAAGAAGTTGCAAAAACTGTTAATACTCCGCGACAATTAAGCGAAAATTATTTAGCTACGACGTTAGCCAATAGAATGAATAGGCCTAGGGCTGAAGGCGCTCAACTAGCATTTGACACTGATATTGATTATAAAAAAGCGCAAACTGGGCTTCAGCATGCCCAATTAGAAAAATATTTAAATGAAATACAAACCAATAAAGCATTTAATGACGCTTTGTCTGGAGGAAACCAACCTGGATATACGCCAAATGGGTTTGATAACAGCGGCAGCAATGTATCTTATGAAGGCCCAGGACCATCTAAATCATCAAGCGCAAAAGATACATTTCCAGGTAGATTTGCAAGCGCACAACCACAACCACAACAACAACCACCACAACAACATGCTATTATTTTGCAGCAAGGAGACCCGTCAAAAGAATACATAAATAATATGTATGACACTAATCCAAATTTTCGCAAAGCATTAGAAGCAAAAGGGTACAAAAAAACAACTTCTGTTAAAGTAGACCAAAAAACCGGAGCCAGTACTGTTATTACACAATGGCCAAACGGAAAAATAGAATCTACTACTACGACGCCCGTCAATGCAGACAAAGAATATGCAGAGCTTACTTCGGCCGCTAAAAGCAAAGCGCTTGCAGGCGTTATAGGTATTGGCAACGCCCTTCCAATTATTGATGAACTCATTGAATTAACAAAAAAAGGAAAGGTTCCAGGGCAATATTTTGGTAAATATTTTAGTCCAAATGAGCAAGTATCTTATGAATCATTAGTTAATCAATCAGGCGAAACTTTAGCAAACGCGCTGGGCTATCCCACAACAGATACAGGCCAAGCTAGAGCTGTACACTCAGTAGCTCGCGGAAACGGAGAAAGTGACGACCATTATATTGAACGATTAGAAAGCCTTAAAGCTGAATTAGGCAAAAGAGAAGCGCGCAATAAAAATACATTAAATACTGGTGTATCAATTACGGGTACAGGACAAAAAACCGCAGATCCATATAACTTAGGGATA
>CAISKC010000127.1 GCA_903885895.1 uncultured Legionella sp. | reverse complement strand
AGAATTAGAAAATTGCATATGTAAAAACAGGATCTATGTAATATTTTAGAATAAAATAACATGATAAAGATCCGTTCGGGCTGAGGAGTAGCGCAGCTACGTCTCGAAGCCTAAAGCATAATCCTAGGCTTCGAGACAGCGCTAGCGCGCTTCCTCAGCCCGAACGGGTCATATTATCTATGAAATTATTTTATACATTTTCGTGGGGATACATCAGCTCGCACCGACGGCTTTACGTAGCATGGAGACACGGATGTGGTGAGATGCTTGATCTTACCATGCAGCCAGAGTAGGCTGATTGGTAGATTGTAAATTACTGGAGTGTTATGCCACGCGTCCTTTGGGTACTCTGTTTAAGCTCATTGTTTTTTGCACAGACTAGCTCGGCAGTATCGCCTATTTTGTCTATTGTTCCGAGTATGAGTTCTACGACATTACGCAGCGACAGTGAGACGTCTATTACGTACACCGTTACCAACAATGCGTCAGTACCTGTTACGGGATTGCAAATAAATGCTGGCTACTAAACGACAGGTAATGCAGCTGACTTTCTTTTACAAAATGATAGTTGTACTGGTACGACCCTTGCTTCTGGTACATCTTGTACTTTTGGTCTCATCATCTCAGGATCACAACAACCCAGCCAGTTTTTTGTGACACCTGAAGTAATTGGGAATGGAGGCCAGGTGCGTTCTACGACAGGAACCGTTGGAAGATTAACCGTCAATGTTTATCTTATTACAAGCCCAGTTTATGCCTATTATGGACAATATTTCTCAAATACCAACTTTGGAATATTACCGATCTCGGTTGTGCCGCCTTACGCGTCAGGTAATTCAATTACCAATCTGCATTTATCATCGAGTCTCGAAAGCAGGGCAAGCATAGCAGTGTCTTTAGATGGTGCACATATTTATGCAGCCGAGGTACCTAATGCTGGAAACAGTGCAGATATTGCCGTGTTAAGTTCAGGTAATGTCCCTGTTCTAATGGAGCGCATTGTGTTACCCGGTGTGACAGGTCCCATTCATGGGGGATTTTTTATTGCCATTACACCCGATGGATCGTCCTTATATCTCAGTGTACAAGACTTCAATGATCTTTTTGTAGTGGATCTGAGTACAAGCCAGGTAACACCCATTTCGGGTGTTTTTTCTGATCCGATTGGTATCACTATCAAACCGGATGGATCACAAGCTTATGTAGTGAATGAGACTGGCGGAGGTGATGCTTCGGGTAGTATTTCAGTTATTGATACTGTTACAAATCAAGTGATCAAGACCATTGATAATAATTCATTTGGTGCCTCTGTTTTGTATTCCCCGACTCAAGCGGTCATTAGTCCAGATGGTGAAACTTTGTATGTTGCTAATCAGGGATCAGACGTGATATTGGTTATAAATATAACAAATGATACTGATTTACTCAGTTACTTAGTAGATACTCCAAGTAGTATTCAGGGACTTAGTCTAAGCAATGATGGCAATATACTATACGCTACAACTATAACGGCCTCCGTTGTCTACGCAATCAATACAATAACTAATGTTATTGACACCATAAATATTAATGATATCAGCGGAGGCCTCGCGTTAACGCCAGATAGTACCTCATTGTTTGTAACGCCTGGTTTTGATTTCACAGACTTTACGGTAAATGTTATCTCTGGCTTGCCTACTTCCCAAAATCTAAGCCCGATTAGTTTGGATGGCGCCAAAGGTGTGCAAACCTTTGGCGCTTTTGTCAATTAGGATAGTTGAGAGACGATGATAAAAAAAATATTGATAGGGATATTTGAATTAGTTGGAATGGTTACCCATGCACAAGCAGCTGGCTTTTATGTCGATGTTCATACGGGCGCAGGATGGCCGCATTTTCAAGATTTATCGCAAAATATAGCTATGAATATCGAAACCGTTAACCAATATACTAGCTTTACCCCGCCCTCCCAAGACAAGTTTTTGATCGGAGGAGGAGGAGGGTACCAATGGGATCATCGTAACATAGCACTGAGTCTTGGATTCAACGTGCAGGACCTTGCCAAAAACTATCTTTCGGGTAGGAATTCGCCATTTATCAATGGTGGTTCTTTTGATACATTGGATTATTCCGCACAAGAAACAAGTTTTGCAGTATTATTTGAGCCTAAATTAATTTGGGTTGCTCATCGTGTACAACCTTATCTTTTAGCAGGACTCGGCGTATCTTATAATCATGCAGAAAATTACCAAGAAACGCTCACTAATCCAGATAGTACAGCAGTGCCAACGAATACACCTTTTAACAATGCTACATCGACAAACTTTGCTTATGAATTGGGGGTTGGCTTTCAGTGTGTATTTTCACCCAGAAAGTATGTTCCAATCTTAGCGGTAGATTACCGTTTCACAGATTGGGGTAGCTTGTCTCTTGCGCCCTATACAAATCAGCCCACACCGGGTATTTTGAACTTGGGTCATATGCGCACTGATTCAGT
>CAISKC010000126.1 GCA_903885895.1 uncultured Legionella sp. | reverse complement strand
GGCGGTAAACATTTTAAATCAAAATGAAGACTACCAAACATTAAGTAAAAAACTATCATCTATGGAAAGTGATGCTATTGAACAATCGAAGAAAAAGGTTAAATATGGAGAAAGACCTAGAAACAGTAACGGGTTTTAATTCTTTTTCAAAAACATGAGAAATTAGCTATGACAATGTTAACAAAACTTCACAAACAATTACGGCAGGAGTTTCCAGATATAAGTCCTGCACTAACAAAAGCAGTGATTTGGTTTGTATCAGGAGGTATGAATCATGAAACTTTTGAAGATAAATGTGCAAGATTACTGTCCGTGTCAGAGACGGAATTTTCTAACAAAAACGAAGAAGATGAGTTTATTTATGATGTTCTATTGGCTTCAGCACGTAATTCTTGCCGAACTCAGGAGTTGTTGAATCATTTTAAATTAGCTATTCAACAATCAACTGCACAAGTAAAACAAAAAAAACTAGCAAAAGAACAACCAATCTCGGGATTTCAATCTTCTTTATCTGTATTAACCTCTGATCGCGGCTCTCCAGCATTATTTGATAGTAAAAAAGGAAAACGGCACAGAGAACTAGAGTCTACCGATCTAGATAAAAAAATATCCAAACGAACAACCCGCACGAATCACAATTGAACGCCAGACTTAAATCTCATTATACTAGGGTCTGTTGACATATATGGACCCTAAACAAAAGAAAAACAAACACTGTTTGGTGAAGCAAACTCTTTGAGATAAACAAATTTCATAATTTTTCTCTCCTGAAAGGGAGAGGTGAGCCCTCAATGCACACTCTTATCAATACTTACTTGCTGTACCACAGGATTCAACCATGGACCTGAAATTTTATACGTGTAACCAGAGATTTTTTGCATCCCCTTAGAGGCCAAACTCGAGATTGCCCAGGTCGCAATCCCCGCGATAGGGCCACCGCCAGCTAATGTCACGACCATGGGCAAACTGGCTGTAATATAAGGGTAAATGCGTAAATCCAAATCATACAATTTATTTACCAAATCCAAATCACCTTTCATCCGTCCAAATGCGACGGGGCCATCGATAAAACTATCATCGGTGCTCATCACACCACGTCGGATTTTAAAATTACCTTTGAATACATCAAAAGTGTAACCCTGTTGCACCAAATCACTAAAATCCAATTTTAAACGTCGTGGAATTGTTTGCAAACTCAAAATACTCAATAATTTGCCTAACCCTAATTTCTGTTCTGTTTCTCGATCCAAATGACTGATATATCCATTTTTTAAAACCAAAGATGTTTTACCACTCAATTGCTGAAAGGAAAGATCATAAAATGCACCTGGCCATTTTCCTGAAAGTGTCATTTGTCCAAAATGAGCATCCACTGCCGGCGTCATGTTCCAACGCTCAAACGCTTTCATCAAACTAACTATATGCAATTGCGCTTCAATGCTAGAAGCACTTTGCTGATCCTGTTCAACCCAATCACCTTGCAGATTTAATTGATATTCCGGCGCCTGTATCGTGCAACTATTTAAAGTCCAATGTCCTGGTTTGGTCGAAGAGTTTAAACTGATGGTACCGATCTCTACACCCTTATAATTGATTTGATCCACCTTCAAATCAAGATTAGGAATCGATGCCATCTTAGGGGTCCATTTCTTATGTGAGGATGATTGCAATGCTGCCATATTCAAACGTGCAATATGCGCCGACAACGTATTTTTACTCCAATTATAAGTAAAATCACCAGCAATATCCTTTTGCTGCACTTTAAACAACCATTCTTTAGGCGTATTTTGATGAGCATGCAATGAGACATTTGCATAATTCATCCCAGAAAAGCTCATATTACCCAAGCTCAAGTCCACATCGTTTAAACTTGTTAACAATGAAGCAGAACTAGACTCCTGAGGCCATTTTTCCCAAACTCTTTGCCAAGCGTCCATATCTACATTAGATAACAAACCGCTAATGCGCAAACCTGACGCATTCGTCTTAGGGAAGCTACCCTCTCCTAAATGAAAACCACCGGTGGTCAACCAATTCTGTTGCGCATTTTTTTGCATGGTAAACAAACCTGTTACCTGTTGACCATAATGAACTTGAAAATCCATACGCTGTTTCGGAGAAAAATCAATGTTAACCGTTAAAGGAACAATCTCAGCCGTTGATTTTCCGAATGGTTTGGGTAAATGTAACGCCATCCCTACTAATGAACTATTCAGATACAATTTATCAGTCTCTGCATTATCTGGATAAACAGTCCACAAACCTGTGACAATGGCACGCCCTTGCATCAAAGAAAAAACAGGATGGTGAACCAAGTATTTAAGATAATCTATCGCTATTTCGCCTTCAAACCGCATCTCAGTTCCTGCTTGCGGCCCTAATAATGGTTGCACCCCCATTGCAAAAGGATATCCATCTAGCGATCCATCCAAACCACCACTTGTTAGTCCAGATTCATTAAAATGCAAATGCCCCGTTACGCCAGAAAACTCAGCAGCATTATCTACCACCGCTACAGCGACAGCGTTTTGATCAAAATCCAATATTCCTTTGGCATAGACATGATCGGACTCTGGATAAAGTGGCACTTCCAAACTTAGCTCAAGTCCCAATAGATCTTTCACGCTCACCGCCTGCCAACGTGCAAATCGCTTAACTAAGGGTGTCGCAAATACATAAGATTTGATCTGATCACCCGGTGCTTTCACCATACCATGTAATAAAAACACCTCTTTCCCCATACCAATATCTGGCACAGATATACTCACTTGATGCAATGTCACACCCGCCAAATTAGCTTGATCAACATCCGCCCGCAACATCCGGCCACTTACATTAATATCGGCATCAATATCCGCATTCATTGGCCAAGCTTCATTAATGAGTATATCTACGCCATTCACGTGGGATTGAATCGAAAATGTCCCTTTTTGATTATCATCAAAAGGAAAATCGGCCAAAGGTCCAGAAATTTGCATACGCCCACTGGCATGCGCAATACGCGGGATATCCTGTTTTAACCAAACATCGAGCTTGGGTTTCAAGCCCTTACTTGGAATATATGGCAACCAAAACTGCGCTTCTTTGGCTGAAAAATCCATTTGTAACCGAAGGTTGGCCGCAGGTCCTATGGGATCATCCAACACACCTGTCGCACTTAAAACTAAATTTGGATGGCTTAATACCAATCGATCCAAACTCAATCGCAAACCTTGACTTAAGTATTGCCAGTTTAAAGAAATATTAAAGGTATCAAACGTAATAGGTGCTAATGATTTTCGCAGACTTAACACAGTATTTTCACCATCTACGTCCAAATGACCTTCCGTTGGCTGCCAATACACAGCACCGGATAACCCGGTTAACCCTGGCATATTTTTTTTCGCGCGCCAAGACAAATCCGAAAATTTAGTTAGCACATCACGCACTTGCCCATTTTGCCAAGATAATTGCGTATTATATAAATTGCCACGTGGCTTCAACGCCAAGATCGGTTCCATCTCTTTAGGCCAAGAAAAATCGGTTTGTAGCAATTGTTTTAACGGTAACGTTTTAACGTACCCACGATACTCAGCTATCGGTTCACGATATTCAAATATAAATGCATTTTCTGGCCACGCTATCCCATCCATACTCAACAAACAATGGTCAGCCGTAACCCGCCATCCTGACGATAAATGTTGCCAAGCCATATTTGCTGTGACAGTAGGTAACGTTCTCGGTTTTGTGCGATTAGGCTCTAGTACCGTCAAATCACTCAATTCCACTCGAGCTTGCACCGTCTTCAAATGCCCATGTACGATATCTACCCAGGCCTCTCCACCCCCAGTGCCTTGCTTAATCTGTACGGGCATTTGCGGGAAATACGTTTGAATCCAAGCCAAATTCGTTCGATTGACCGACCAATAAATTTGTCCTGATAAGGTCTCAAAATCATTGCCGTCCATCATCACTTTCGCGACCATGGTCATATGAACATCCGGCTTGCCTGTGATAATAGCTTGCGCATAAATACGATAGTCTTGTGCGTGATGATCCGCCTTAATATGCAGGCTTTGTAATGGGATATGCTTACCATCACGTAAAGTAATATCGGCTGAGATGTGTTTGATGATTAATTTATCTTGCGCTACGAGTAATCCCAGAAAAGGTAATAAACTAGATGGTTTATCAGATTTTTGTAGCTTATTTGGTAAATCAAACCCTTCAATTTGCCAAATATCATCTTGTTGCTGAATCTTGAAATGAGCTTCATCCACATAGAGCACACCTGGTTGGAGCTGCCAATGTAACAAAGAACTGAACAAATCAATCCCAACCATGACTTGATTGAAGCGCAGCACATGATCTTGCTCATCGCTGATGACCATTTGATTAAATCTTAATACTGGCGTAAACCAATACCAAGTCGTCTCAACATCATGAATAGTAATACTCTGACCAACCCAAACCGATAATTCTTGTTGGATTTGATCTCTGTATTGCTTCACCCACGGTGTTAACGCACGAAACAAAGTAAAAAAAATAGCCAAAGCAACCAAAAAAACAGCTAACAAACTCCAGGTATGACGGAAAACAGTTAACAATCCGTGCTTAGAAATCCTTGTCCCTGTACCTTGCCAAAATTTTTTTCTCAAGCGCCTCATTGATGCACCACATCCACGCCGGCTGGAATATGCAAGTGAAATAAGCGGGCTGGCTGAGGTTGATTGATCACAACTTGAGATAAGTGAATAGCGGTATGTTGCCCTAATTGATCATCCAATTCAATGTCAGCCAAAATACCTTTCTTAAACGTTAAACGCACACGATCAAAACTAGATTTAGATGATTTAGCGTGTAAATCAAAGATGACCGTCGTCCCAAGCTGGCGAGATGTGACCTTAAAATCACGCTTAACTGCATCCGCATCTCCACTTAAAAATAAGGCTCCCGCTACTCCCAGTTTGCGTGTTTGCTTACTGACAGTCACTTGCTCTAGTTCTACATCATAAATCCAGACTGTTTTGCCATCCGCAACCACAGACTGAGCCATAGGCCGCATCGTTTGCCAACGAAATCGATTAGGTCTGGCCACCACCATCACACCAGAACTAGTTGAGATCAGATGCCGTTTAGCATGAACTGTTTGCGAAAAATGAGCATGCAACGTATGAATGGCAGACAATTTATTTTGCACCACAGTCTCCGGAGCATCTGCATGAGCCCCCAACGACATCGTACACAGCCAACTGAACAGCAACCCCTGCCATATCTTTACGATGGACCCAGGCATTGCAATATGTTTATTCATTCCCTACTTCCGCATTGACCAACACATCTCGAAAACCGCCTTCCATCGGCCCAACCAAACCACAACGTTCCATTTCCTCAACCAAACGTGCTGCACGGTTATATCCAATTTTAAACCGTCTTTGCACAGAAGAAATACTCGCTTTACGAGTTTGCATCACAAACGCCACCGCTTCATCATATAAGAGATCGGCATCTTCCACAGCAGATTTTTCTTCTCCAGCATCCCCATCAAGAAGATCCCCGGTTGTTTGTGTAATTTCTTCAATATAATCTGGCGCGCCACGTGCTCGCCAAGCATCCGCCACCCGATGAACTTCATGATCATCCACAAAAGCACCATGCACTCGTAACGGCGCACCCGTACCAGGTGCTAAAAATAGCATATCCCCGTGCCCTAACAATTGCTCTGCACCTTGCTGATCTAAAATAGTCCTTGAATCAATTTTGGAAGATACTTGAAAAGAAATCCGAGTTGGAATATTAGATTTGATCAAACCCGTTAACACATCTACAGAAGGTCGTTGTGTTGCTAAAATCAAATGAATCCCAGCTGCACGCGCTTTTTGTGCAATTCTCGCAATCAATTGCTCTACTTTTTTCCCCACAACCATCATCATATCGGCCAATTCATCAATGATGACGACGACATAGGGCAATGGCTGTAATTTTGGCGCTTCCACATCTAGCGCATCCGTAATTTTCCATAAAGGATCTAGGATGCCATCCCCTCGCGTATTGGCCTCCGTTACCATGGTATTAAACCCTGCTAAATTACGCACGCCGACCGCTGCCATCAAGCGATAACGACGCTCCATTTCAGCCACACACCAGCGTAAAGCACTAGCAGCTTCTTTCATATCTGTCACCACAGGTGTCAGCAAATGTGGGATCCCATCATAAATAGACAGTTCCAACATTTTAGGGTCGACCATGATCAAACGCACTTCGTCCGGCGTCGCTTTGAATAATAAACTTAAAATCATAGCATTAATGCCAACTGATTTTCCTGAGCCAGTCGTGCCAGCCACCAACAAATGCGGCATTTTTGCCAAATCTACCACCATCGGATGACCAGCGATGTCCACGCCTAACGCTAAAGTCAAAGGAGAATGCGCTTGCTGGTATACATCAGCTGATAAAACGTCCGACAAACACACCATATTACGCACAGGATTAGGCAATTCAATGCCTACCACTGTTTTACCTGGGATAATCTCGACGATACGCACAGAGGTTACAGATAACGAGCGGGCTAAATCTTTAGCTAAGGCAGTCAACCGACTGGCTTTGATACCCGCAGCCAATTGCAATTCAAAACGAGTAATCACAGGTCCTGGATGTACAGCCACAACTTCCACTTGAATACCAAAGTCCAACAAATGCTGTTCTAAATTGCGAGATAAGTTTTCTAATTCTTGATTCATGGCGCTAGAAATTACTTGTTTGGGATGCCCCGGCGATAGTAATGCCAAAGGTGGTAATACACTATCTCCGTCCTCATGGACTGATATTTCACGTTTGACGGCTGATGCTTTTTTCTTCGTATCACTAGGAGGATTAAGCGCTATGTTCACTTCTTTAAGTACCGTAGCCGGTAAATTCGTCATCAATTTTGGCACGTTCTCTTGCGGTCTTTTCTCAGCTTTCACTGATACAACCGGTTTCAAATCTTGTACAATCTTTTCTTCTACTTGTGCAGCTCTTTCTGCCAAGAATTCCTGTAAAGCTGCTTGCGCCCAGACATAAGCATCGGCTAATTTGCGAGCAATGATCTTGGTCAACAGCGAAGCTTTACTTCCAATCCATTCTAGCGCTACAACCCAAGATAAACCAGTCACCCAAGAGATACCAACCATGAATAAAGCTGATAGAATAAGCACGGCGCCTTGCACATTCAGCGCTTGTGTCAAATGTATCATCAACATTTGTCCAATGATACCGCCCGAAAACTGAATACCGGCGGTCTCATTAGGACTCATTTGCAAATTAACCAATCCGCACATGCTCAATATAAACAACACCAAACCCACTGCACGCAATACCATCGTGCCTTGATGAAGAACCGACAAAGCACGATGCTCCAGCAACAAACTCCCCGCCAGATAAAAAATAAAAATGGGTAACAGATAGGAGCAATAGCCAAATACTTGGTAAAAAGTAGTCGCTATAAATTCGCCCACTTTCCCACCCGCATTCACCGTTTCATCTTGCGCTGTATGCGTCAACAAAGAAAACAAGACCAACACGGCTAAAGCCAAAATTAAAATAAAACCACCCTCTGTCATATGTTTCGTCAAACGTTGAGCAGCGGTTGATTGAGAAGGTTCGGACTCGCGTGAACGATTTTGTTTTATCATGAGTATTTCAAAGCAATGGTTTTTATCTTATTATCCACCATACTATCATAAATAATACTTGGCGTGCTGCGATGTCTAAAAAAAATCATCATAAATTAATCATTTTGGGATCAGGTCCCGCAGGCTGGACTGCTGCCATTTACGCAGCACGTGCCAATCTCAATCCTGTGGTCATTACGGGCATGGAAATCGGTGGTCAATTAACCACTACCACTGACGTCGATAATTGGCCAGGCGATATCGAGGGCTTGCAAGGACCTGCGCTCATGACAAGAATGCAGGAACATGCCCAACGCTTTCATACGAACGTTATCAACGATCATATTGTACATGCGGATTTACAACAACGCCCATTCGTATTGAAAGGTGATACGGAACAATATACTTGCGATGCTTTAATCATTGCTACAGGCGCCTCTGCTCGTTATCTGGGACTACCGTCAGAAAAAGCCTATCAAGGTCGTGGGGTTTCTGCCTGCGCCACTTGTGATGGATTTTTTTATCGCAATAAAAATGTCTGCGTCATTGGAGGCGGTAATACCGCCGTAGAAGAAGCGTTGTATTTGTCAAATATTGCCGCGCATGTTACCTTGGTCCACCGTCGCACCAGCTTCCGTGCCGAAAAAATTCTACAAGACAAATTATTTCAAAAGGAAAAGGCTGGCCTCATTACTGTCATATGGTCCCATACTTTAGCAGAAGTCTTGGGTGATGAGAAAAAAGTAACCGGTGCGCGCTTGCAGCACATCGATACCCATGCAACAACAGATTTAGCCATAGATGGCGTCTTTATCGCCATTGGACACACTCCCAACACACAATTGTTCGTTGATCAACTTGATATGAAGGATGGATATTTACTCATTCAATCCGGCCTAAAAGGCATGGTGACTGCCACCAGTATCCCAGGTGTATTCGCCTGCGGAGATGTGGCGGATCAAGTGTATCGACAAGCTGTCACATCCGCAGGATTCGGATGTATGGCTGCATTGGATGCGGAACATTATTTGGATGGAACCGGTTAGACCCCTCTCTACTTTGTTTTCCACGCCCTAACGGTCGCTATCAAAGATCTCTGCGGCGACCATTAGAGCATGGAAAACAAAGTAGACAAAGGAACGGTAGCGTCATGCTAGAAAAAGTACGCATGACGTTCATTTGATACATTTTTGGAGATTTTATCATGAAAAAAATAGCTTTATTCTGTCAACTCATCCTCACTCTCTGTTTTAGTCCATTTGTCTATGCAGATGAGCCTACTCATGTCAGTTACATCAATCACATTATTATCAATAATTACATTGAACGTGGCGACAATTTTCAAGTTCATTATGAACTCTTAGATCCAAGTGGCGAAGTCCACAAAGGGTACATCTATCCTGGTACGCATACCGTATTTTTTGATGAAAATCATACGCAACATCTCGCCGGCATCTATGTCATGCAAATGTATTATTGCGGTATATTGACCTCATCATGCCGCTCATACAGTCAATCTGTCTTCATCCAAAATAATGCCGATGCAGTTTGGGTATTAGATGAGCATGGTCTGACAGTTACAAAAACAGATTTATGATTTGTTTGTAACCAAAAAATTCAGCCTACATCTCGCGGCTAGTCCGGCGTTGTTACATAAAATCTAGTTTACCATTTGTCATGACATTCTGTTCACATGTCTTCCCCGCGTAGGCGGGGATCTATCCTCTGAGCACAATGCTACAACGATGAATGGATCCTAGCCTGCGTGGGGATGCAACAACGCCAGACAAATCGCTAGGCGTAGGATGACATTCCTCATATCCATTAGAGATAACACCGCTTATTCAACACACTCTCTTTCTCAGGAAGCTTATCGCTAAAACTCCAGCGTTTCATTTTTATTATCAGGTTTTTTAATCCAATTTTTTTCTAAAACTGCTTGAGGGACTGGTGCCACATCCCAAACAATCCCAAGCCATTCCATTAATTTGATCAAGTAATAAGTAATATCAATTTCCCACCACATAAATCCCTGGCGTGCTGAAGCAGGGTAGTGATGATGATTGTTATGCCAGCCTTCTCCTAAAGCCAGTAGCGCAAATAGTAAATTATTTCTGCTATTATCGGTCGTATCGTAGCGTCTTGTACCAAATACGTGGCAAAGAGAATTAATCAATGCCGTAACATTAAACAAAGCAACCGTTGAGATACTGAAGCCCCAAACAAGCATTTCACCTATTCCTGTATTGAGTTCTGGCCGATACATTTGGAGAAGCCAACCCATCATCAAAAGAACGAAGAACAGTAACACAGGCATGACAATATGATAGCGCTCAAGAAATACAAGCTCTGGATACCTTTCAAGGTCTTTGACACGATCAGGATTATAATTGTGATATTTTTTTGTAAGGAACCATCCAACATGACTCCACCAAAACCCATGCTGAACGGGCGAATGCGCATCGTCTGGTTGATCAGAGACCATATGATGTTGGCGATGATGTGACGCCCACCATAATGGCCCACGTTGAATAGCCGTACCCGCAAGTGCAGCAAATATAAATTGCCAAAACCGATTGGTTTTAAACGTTTTATGTGAAAAATAACGATGATAGAATGCACAAATTGTCCACGCACGGAAAAAAAGGAGGAACACCGCAGTCATCACTGCAATCAAAGAACAATGCACATAAAAAACAAAAACACAACTCAAAATAAGTAAAACAAATGGTACAACTCTAAGCCAATCTATCGTATTACTTTCTAAACTATCTGGATTATAATTGTTTTCGCTAATGAGCCAGCTACGTATCAAGCGTCCTAAAAATCTCATAAACTCCCCTTCACTCCAAATAAATTTACTTTCAAATCCTGTTCATCTTGCTTACGAGCTACTATTGTTTCTTGATGAATAAGGGTGTACTGATGTTGTTGGCATACCTGCTGAATATAATCAGGATGGTGGCAAAAACGCATACTGCTTTGTAAGACCCATGGTACATCCGTACTGATTTCGGTAGTAAACCAAAATACAGCCCCCGATGTCAACTGTGTAGACATAACAGCCAGTAAGGGAGATAAATCACCTAAATATGGCAAAACATCCGCTGCGACCACGAGATCATATTTTACCGTATTCTGTTGTAAAAATGCCAATAATTCCGCCTCTATCAACTCATCATAAATGCTTTTCCCTCTTGCAATTGCAAGCATTTTGGCTGCCAAATCCACCCCCGTCAGATGCTGCGTCAGAGGGCGTACAATCATACCACTCAACCCTGTCCCACATCCCAAATCTAACGCCCTCGGATAAGAGCGCACAGGATCTTGATGCAATAATTGCCACAACCGTCGTGGAACAGCATAGTCCAAAACTCGTTCCATATGTGCATCATAATAAACAGCATAATGATTAAACAAATCTTGCACATATTCTGGACAAGCCTGTTGTTCTTGTCGATCTCCACGCAAAGCTTGCAGCATAAAACGACTGGCAGCATCTTGCGGTTGTATCACCAGCGCACGTTCCAACAATGCACAGGCCGCAAGACGATCCCCCAAGCGCATCTGAATAGCCGCCAAATTACTTAACGCACCAAAATGCCGCACATCTATCGTCAAGACTTGTTGAAATAATTGCTGTGCTGCCTGTAAATGCCCCAATCCCATTTCGGCTACACCAGAATTATACAAATACTCCACATTACGCGGTTCATCTCGGAGTAATCCGGCATAATATTGCAAAGCAGGCTCGTAGCGATCAAAATGAATCAAGGTTGCAGCCATATTATTGCGTGCTTCACGATGATGGTTATCCAAAATCAATGCTTGAGTAAAATAATCAATCGCCGTCTGTTCTTGCTTCAGTTTTAGCGCAACCACACCTCGATTCACCCAACCGTCCACATGTTCTGGCGATCGGCTCAATAAAAATTGTAACGCTGTCTCTGCTTCATCCAATTTATGCATTTCTAAATACAGCGTGCCGAGATAATAATAAGTCGCCTCATGGTCAGGATCAAGAATAAGCACATTACGAAACTGTGTTTCTGCAGCGTCCCATTCTCCGTGCTGCAGCAATAACATGCCCAAATTAAAATGAGCAGGAACCAGCGCAGGGTCACAATGCACGGCATGCCGATAATGTTGTAAAGCCAATTGATAGCAATCACTGGCGGCATATTCTGCAGCAAGATTGTTATGTGCCTTCGCATAATTAGGATTCAGACTTAATACATGTTGATAATGCGCGATGACTTGCTCAGGCTGCTGTAAACGCTTACAAACATAAGCTCGTTGCATATGTAAATTAATTTCGTTAGGCGCCAAGCCTAAGGCTTTGTCCAAAGTGTCCAATGCCAACTGCCCACGACCGGCCTCTAAATATGCAATCGCTAGATATCCCCAAACAGCCATTCTTTTAGGGTCATCTTGCAGCAAGCGCTGATACACCACAACAGCTTGTTCATAGTCACCGTGTTCTTGTAGGCGTAAGGCACGCTCGAACTCTTGATTCACTTGTGTTTTGACAAGATCCATAAAAAACCCATTGCGAAGCTCATATGTTCATCATACACTAATGAACTATACGCATCCATTGGCTAGACATTATGCATCATTCCAAACATATTTATCATCATAATGAACATGAATTACATGGGTATCTTGCTTATACAGAGAAAGATGATCAACCCAAACCTGCGGTATTGATTGCGCATGATTGGTCTGGACAAAATGAATTTTTTCAACAAAAAGCGCACCTTTTCGCTGAATTAGGATATGTCGGCTTCGCCATTGATATGTTTGGTTTAGGACATACTGAAAAAACCAATGCTGCGAAACAAGCATTGATCCAACCATTGATGCAAGATCGCCTACTGCTACGAACACGCATTCAAGCCGCATTCGATGCAGTCAGCGCATTACCGGAAGTCAATCAAAAGAAAATTGCGATTGTGGGTTATTGTTTCGGGGGATTATGCGCGTTGGATCTTGCACGGAGCGGTGCAGATCTCAAAGGTGCTATCTCGGTGCATGGCCTCTTACATCAACCCAAGGAGCTGCCAAATCAAACCATAACCGCTAAAATATTAGCGTTACATGGCTATGACGATCCTATGGTTCCCCCAGAACAATTGACGACTTTTTGTCAGGAAATGACCCATCAAAAAGTCGATTGGCAAGCCCATAGCTTCGGTCTCACAAAACATGCATTCACCAACCCGCATGCGCATGATACAGAGCTAGGCTTAATGTTTTCTGCTGCAGCGGCACAGCGTTCTACGCAATTAATTAATACGTTCTTGGAAGAAATTTTTGGCTAACCCATTATTGGTAAAACGCTTAGCGAAACGCCTGATTCAAAAAAATAACCGCTGCGCAGTAGCCGAATCTTGCACAGGTGGCCTTGTATCAGCTGCAATGACCGCTTATCCAGGTAGCTCTCAGTGGTTTGACTGTGGATTGGTGACATACTCAAATGCCGCCAAACAACAATTTCTTGGCGTCACGCCCGAAATACTAAGTCAATTTGGTGCTGTCAGCCAAGAAACCGTCACGGCAATGGCAGAAGGACTATTACAACGCACTCAAGTTCAACTCAGCCTCGCAATCAGCGGTATTGCAGGCCCGGAGGGCGGCAGCTTGGAAAAGCCCGTTGGCACCGTTTGGTTTGCATGGGCATGTCACAACCAACCCACGCGCACCCAAGTCCATCATCTCAGTGGCACCCGCGCCACGATACGCAAAACATGTGTGAGCATCGCAGTAAATGGATTATTAGAACTGGTCCAATAACCAAAACTTTCTTTACGCTGCACGCCATCAAGATTACGCCCAATTCATTTGATACGCATGCATACGCACTGGCCCGGTAATAATAAGGTTGTCACATGAATTAACGGTACCAGAAAATAAATGCTCCCCGTTTACAGCGTTGGTCGCTGTCACAGTAGCCGTGTGATGTTTGGCTTTAGGAGAAAACCAATAGTTAGATTTTATTTCAAAATCCAAAGCATGAGAAGATTTAGGTGGCATCACAAAATAAATCGAGTCACCATTTTCAAAAGAACCACTGACCAGCACCTCTGAACTAGCACCATTTACAAGATAAGAGACTGATTTTTGACACATTAAGCGGGAAGCAGTCCATTGTTTATCATTCAAATCAGCAGCAAACAACATGGAGCAGGTCCACAACAACCCAGTCAAGCTCAGTATTTTTATGCCACACATCACAACACCATAATTTTACAAATTAGCCGAAAATTATACATGAACCTTCTCATAAAATATACCTTATGTCTCCTAGAGTCATAAACACCCTTTTTATATGTTTTTATTTTGCACTAATTTGACTATACCGACCTTATGGTCTAATAATTTACTGTAGACCCAATATTTATTCATATCAGAGGAATGCTGGAATATGACTCGCCCTAAATCACGCAAATCCTCTTCTCAGCATTCTGATGAAAGCATTTTAGGCGGCAAAGTAAGCCTATTTGACGAAAAAATGGGGTTATCCGATCCTGAATTGAAACGCTATAAGCAACTAAGCATTGTCACTCAAGCTAAAATCACCGACCTGCTACGCGAAAGGAATCGTTTAAATGATTTCGTCAAATACTATTTACAATAAGAAATCCATAAAAAATTTGGAGCAGTTTTACAATTACTATTTCCATCTGAACATAGTTTAAAATATGCTCTACAAAAAGTTGATGAAATTGAAACAGTTATCAATGCTCAGCTCGATGATGACATACCCTTATTTGATGAAGATACGACTAAAATTAATCGTATAGAAATGCTCCTTACAGCCGCCCGTACTCACCAACAACTACTTGAGAAGAAAATCACCAAGTTCGAACATTCCATCATGAAAATAGATATCCTGCATCACCACAAGCAGAAATACAAAACGCTCACTATGATCATAGATGAGTTACAGCACCAAATAGATAGCTCAGAATTTCATATCCATGATCAAGCTATTTTAGATATCAAAGACTCTGAATTTAATTATTTTCTTAATAAACTAAAGTCTATTGGCATCACCGGCTTCACGCCAAAACCCAACAAAGACCAATCAACACTCTTAAAAGTCAGCTTCTTTACTAGCATTTATACGAAACTCATCCCCGGATCACCTAACAACAACGCCACTAAGAAAAATTCAGAAGATCCTGATGCAGAATCTAAAACAACACACCCTAGCAAACACCGAAAGAATTAATAGAACAAACTGATATGGCCTATAAAACAACTTGCAATACGCCCATACTGTGCTAATTTAATATTAATAGTGATTTAATTTATCAAATTATTTTACAGGAACTCCAAAATGGACTTTAGAGCCGAGAGAGACGAATATCAACAAAGCACCACAGCCCAGGTAGCCAACCTAAACAGAGATATCACCCGCTTAAGAAACGAGATCGGTGTATTAGATGAGAAGATTTCGAATATAGAAGCTATCGAGCAGCAGCGTCACAAACACGCATCGATTATAGAAAACATCGACACGAAACACGATCTCATAGCACAATGGGAAGCAGCCTTAGTCAAACACGAAACCAAACTTAGAGCCAATGAATCACTTGTAGATGCTTATGCTGCCATTGAAAGAAACCAAAACTCTATTGATGAATCATTGAGAACATTAGAGACTCAAAAAATTGAGATTTCAGAGGAAATCGCAGCATTTCGTGAAAATCACCCTTATATTAGCAGTAGCACTGAGCAAAAACTACAAATAGAGCTCAAAGAAAAGCTAGCTGTCTTGGACCGTATTGCAGATGAAATTGTATATTTAACCTCTCTTGAGGAAAGACTAAATATAGTCGTTAAGATCTTGTGCAACCTTCTAAGCTTTCTAGGATGGCGTACGGATCCGCTAGCACATGAACAAGAAAGATTACTTTATGTTACGGAAGAGATAGCACAAATCACCCAGTCCATCAGCGATTACGCTCAGATCGAAGCAACATTAGAACAACTCCAGACCCAAGAACAGCATATCTCTGCTGAAAAATTGCAAATGCTCCATCAAAAAAGCACCATTGCGCAACTTTCCGACACTAGAAGAGCGATAGAAGAATCAAAGCAAACTATCAAGCAATTACAAAAACAAATAGCGAGTACTACTAAAGAATGCGAAACATTAACCAAGCAAATGCACGATAAAGCATTCGAACGAAAAATAGCACCGCTAGAAACATTAAGACAAGCACAATCTGCAACAATAAAGCTCGTACAAGAAAAAACACTGACGCTAGAGCAGATTAATAATCCCGAGCGTGTAGCACTAAAAAATACATTCAGCGAACGTTTATTAACTATCGCAACCGACCGCGTTGCCTACCTTGAAAAAAAAGTTGCATCCAGAAACAGTTTTTTTAGACAAGATGCGGAAAAAGATCCTAACCATATCGCCAATTTCAATGCGCTCACCAAGCTCTCAGAAGCCATCAAAAAATTTGCGCAAAGTCTCCCGCAAGGTAAAGAATCCCGCTTACTATTAGATATATCTAATAAATTGATTCTATGGCAAATAGCAGAAAACACGAAGCATCAAACCATGGCATTTCCAGCACGCATGCAAGCTCACCAAACATTCAAGGAAGAACTGACAGCACTGATTGCCACACTACCCAATAATAATCCACTCAAAGGCTCCAAACAGTTCATTCAAGAAATCACCACGCCGCCAGCGCCTGCTGCACCCATGGCAGATGAACACCCGCAGCACGGGACTACGAAATCCCGTGGAGGACGAAAAAGTTGAGTGTGTATAAGAAAAATAAGTAGGTTGGGCCTTGACCCAACCATCGCGCGCAGCGCTACATCATCGCCAAAGCTGATCGAACGTGCTTAGCGAAGGATACCACGCTTAGACAGGTTCAAAGCGTCTATCAAAGTGCTCACTTCTGGACACTCCGATCGCATAGCTTCTAATTCTGCGATTGCTTGCTGAATCGTGAACCCCTTACGAAAAATAACTTTATAGGCTCGGCGCAAATTATCGATGGTCAGAGATGAAAACCCTGCACGCCGTAATCCTACTGTATTGAGTCCGCAAGCAGAGGTATCTTCGGCAATCATTAAATAAGGCAATATATCCTTCGTAATATACGTTGCGCGCGCTACAAATGCGTAAGCACCAACATGACAAAACTGATGGATTGCCGCATAACCTCCGATATAAGCATAATCACGAACGGTAACATGCCCAGATAACGCAGAATAATTGATCATCGTAACATAATTTCCAATCCGGCAATCATGTCCAACATGTGTATACGCCATAAAGAAATTATCATTACCAATTTGCGTTACACCGCCGCCTTTGACTGTACCACGACTAATCATAGAAAATTCACGAATAATATTATTATTGCCTATTTCTAAACGTGTCGGTTCATTTTGGTATGTTTTGTCCTGAGGTGCATCACCCACCGAGGCAAATTGAAAAATTTTATTATTCTCACCAATTTTGGTTGGGCCTTGAAGAACCACATGAGGCCCCACCCAAGTACCTGCACCAATTTCTACATCAGCACCAATAATCGTACCAGGACCTATCACAACACCCTCAGCAATATTTGCCGATGGATGGATGATCGCTTGCTCAGATATCACTATATTTTTTCCTTTTTAACTTGCTTTGCGGCACTCATTAAATCAGCTGAACAAGCCAATTTATCATCCACATACACTTCACCATGCATCTTCCAAAAATCACGCTTTTGCGCATTCAAAGTCACACGTAACGATAGCTGATCACCAGGCGTCACGACTTGTTTAAATTTTGCATTATCGATGCCCGCAAAAAAATACAAAAACTCATACCCTTCCTCTGGTGAGCGCGATAAATTAGAAAAAATTGCGCCGGCTTGTGCCAAAGACTCTAATATCAGGACACCGGGCATAATCGGATTACCTGGAAAATGTCCTACGAAAAACGGCTCATTAATACTAACATTTTTAATGGCTGTTAAAAATTCAAAGGGTTTATAATCCAAGACACGATCCACCAATAAGAATGGATAACGGTGTGGTAACAGGCGTAATATGGTATTCGCATCCACCGAGTTGTTCATCTAACTTCTCTCTTAGTAATAGGGGTTTACAAAAATAAAACATATTGTAACTGCTCACCCCCCCGTCTTTGCGAGCCGTAGGCGAAGCAATCTAGTGGTTTTTATCGACACCGCATTAGGCCACTAGATTGCTTTGCTGCGCTCGCAAAGACGGATGGTATGAGCAGTTACAACATATGAACAATTAGCCAACTTACGTCACAATAGCTCACATCATCCAGACCGTATCGAATGCTCTCCTGGCAAGGTGTGCCTAATCATAGAGATTCTTCTCTGCGCTCCGGATAATGCGCCATTTCAACCAAGATAAAGAAACCCTATTTAAGCTCTTGCATGACCTTCGCTGTCATATCCAATTTGTCTACACTAAAAGGTGCAGCATCTTTTTGAAATACGAGATCATATTTTTCAGATTCTGCTACTGTTGCAATCGCTTTACGGATTTTGCTATAGAATTTTTCCATTTCCTCATTATGAGCCGTACTCAATTCTTGTTGATATTGTTGACCATCACGTTCGAATTGTTGTTGATCACTCACAATTTTTTTCTCTAAGGTTTTACGCTGAGATTGGCTCAAAACAGCTGTATCACGCTTGAAATCTTCCATATTTTTTTTCAAAGTCGCTTCCATCGCAATCAATTTATCACGACGAGTTTTGAACTCAGCTTCTAATTTATCTTGAATTGTTTTCATCTGTGCAGATGTCTGCATAATTTTTTGCAAATCCACCACCCCAATTCTTGAGTCAGCTGCATACGCCGCAACACTAGTCATAGCTAATATCGCCATCAACCACATATTTAATCGCTTCATTCTTATCTCCAAAATATACTGAACACTTCGCTTGGTCATAACCACCCATTCACATTTTAACACCTGAAAAAACGTCAAAAAAGTAACGACTGATTACAACAAATCAAAAACAGGGCTTATCGTAGCATAAATCATTTGAATCTGAAAAGCCCCGGAACTTAAAACCCAGTTGATGCAGAGAATTGGAAATACTGCGCTTCGTCTCTAGGTTGTTTATTGATAGGTGCCGCAACACTAAACGCCAATGGCCCCAGTGGAGAACGCCATTCAAGAGCAATACCACCAGAAAAACGCAATGGTCCAGATGCAGAACCAGTCAGATTAGCAGGAATACCTTCAGCAAACACATTTCCTGCATCGATAAACAAGGTAGAACGGATTGTTTCACGGCTCAAAGGATAAGGCAGCACAATACCTGCAGAACCATTGAGCAATAAGTTCGCACCCAACGCATTACCGAAATTGTCGACGGGACCTAAAGAATAACTTTCATAACCACGCACTTGTCCAGGCTGAGCAATACCCCCAGCAAAATAGTTTTCATAAAACGGCAATCCCGCTTTATTATAAGTATTACCATAACCAACACTGCCCAAAAGGCTCAAAATGAATTCTTTGTACAGCGGTTGATATAAATGGGCTTGGTAGTTGCCTTTGTAATAATTCAATGAATTCGATGAAGCAGGTAATACCAACCACATGACCGCTTGTTGATTGGTACCATCCGTTGGAAACGGCATCCGATCATACGAATTGCGACTCCACCCACCTGCCAAACGGACCTGATTGAATTGTTTACCATGTAAATTGACAAAATTTTGAATGGATTGCACACCCCCAACCGAACGAATATCCAAACCTTGATACCCATAACCAAGCTGGACACTGCTGGCATCACTCAACCGCATAGAATAATTCACATCTCCACCAAAGCGATCCGAATTATACATGCTCACGTCTAAATGGCGCGGATCTACTTTTTGAAAATAAACATCCATACCACGGCCAATACCGTTTTGCGTATAGAAGGGATTAAAATAGTTAAAAGAATAATTTTGTCCCCACCAACTCGCATCAAATCCAAAACCAACTGTGCGACCAGTACCCATAAAGTTATATTGATTGAGCGCCGCATTGACTTGTGGTCCGGTTGTACCATAACCGATAGAGGCACTGGCTTCAGCTGAAGGCGCCTCAGCGACTTGAACATCCAAATCAACTTGATTATTCGCCCCAGGAATGGGGGTCGTTTTAATATCAATATCTTTCAAATAAGACAATAAGCGTAATTGCCGCTCTGATTCTTTAATATTATGCAATGATAATAATGACCCTTCCGATTGACGGATAATATTTCGCAACAAATCATCAGAAGTTTTGGTATTACCGTGAAAATTAATTCTACGCACATAGACATGGCGACCGGGATCTATCATAAAACGAATAGATACTGTTTTATGCACTTCATCAATGACGGGTTCCGCATTGACTACAGGAAACCCATAACCAATATCGCCTAGTGCGGCATTTATTGCAGAAATAGATTGCGTCACATATTTACGAGAAAACACTTCTCCAGCTTTGATCTCAATCAATGGTGCCAATTTTTCTTTCGAAATAATGGTTTTACCTTGTATATCATAGCCAGAAAATCGGTACTGCGGCCCTTCTGAAATATAAATGTTAATGAACACATCTTTCCGATCAGGCGCCAATAACACTTGCGATGAAACAATTTTAAACTTCAAATAACCATGATCTAAGTAAAAAGAATGCAATGACTCTAAGGAGGCATCCATTTCCACCTTAGAATACTGATCTTTTTTAGTGAAATATGTCATGAAATTACTGTTTTTCAGCGACAAATAGGATAATAGTTCATGGGTAGGAAAATCATGATTACCAATAATTTTAATGTCTTTGATCCGTGATACACGACCTTCAGAGATGATCACATTAATAGCCACTCGATTCTCAGTCAACGACGTGACTTTAGAAGTAATCCGTGCATTGTATTTTCCGCGCGCATTATAAGCTTGCTTTAAATTCTTTTTAAGTATCTCTAAGGAGGAACGTTGATAGACCTGGCCTTTCACCAAACCAATTTCTTTAAGTAAATCTTTCATTTTATCGCCAGCGATCTCGTTATTACCCACAACTGTGATGGAACCAATTGTTGAACGCTCGACCACTTGAACAATTAAAACAGAACCTTGTCGCTCCAACACAACGGATTGAAAAAAGCCTGTTTCATATAAAGAACGAATAATTTTAGGCGTAGAATCCGCGTTGACTTCCTCTCCTACCTGAACTGGTAGGTAGTTCAACACAGTCCCTTCACTGACACGTTTCAAGCCATTGATTTTGATATCATGAACAATAAAACCTTGGCTCGCAGACACAGTTGAAACCCATGCACTCGCACAGCACGCAACCAACATCAGTCTTTTACGGATAGTTTTCATAATTCTTATTATTTGAAAAAATATTTTTGTGGCGACCCTAACACGAGTCCCCACCCCCAATCAAGTTAAATCGTTATAAAGCGCTACTAGGGTCAGAAGCAATACCAACACCATACCCAAGAAAATACCCTTCATTTTAAATTCTTTGGACAAAGGACGCCGCAGGATGAATTCAATCAACTCATATAACAACCGACCACCATCCAACATCGGAATTGGCAACAAATTCAACGCACCGATACTAATACTCAACAATGCAACAAAAAACAAGTAATACACCATGCCGAACTGTACGGCATCTCCCGCGGCTCTAGCAATGCCTATTGGACCACTCAAATGCTCAAACGGTACTTTGCCTATAACCGTTCTTCCCATTAGTGTAAACGTCATCTTTGTAAAACTGAGCGTTTGCCCCCATGCTTGCCCAATTGCTGCAATAGGCCCACTCCGTTCTAAGCGCAACCAATCCGCCGGAATCTCCGGCGGCTTAGCGCCGACGCCCAAAAGCCCTGTATTATCCTTCTTATTCGTTTGCAAATGCACCACAAACGTATAGGGTTTACCTTGACGAGACACTTCTATACTCACTTCAGCACCTGGCCGAGCTCGCACATAATGACTCAACATGCGCCAATCGAGTATAGGATGATGATCCACTGCTATGATTTCATCACCTGGTACTAATCCAGCAGATTGTGCAGCTGACTGAGGAGAAACCGTATCGATCATGACTGGCAGTTTTGGGAACAAAGGCACCATTCCCAGACTTTCTAACAAATCAGCATGTTTTGTATCAAACGTCCAATGCGCCAACGGTAAATAATGAACCGTCACAGAACCATCGTGCAGCGCTTTCACAGTGATAGACACAGCACGAGTTGAACCCTGCAGCGGTATCAACACATAATGGACATCACGCCAATTATTAATTTTTTTACCATTAAGCGCTATAATTTCCTGCATCTTTCCTATATGCGCTTGTGCACCAATACTACCCGGTTTGACATATTCAATTCTTGGTGCAAATGATTTGATACCGCTGATAGCCACTATCCACAGCATCAAAAACGCAAATAAAAAATTGAATAAAGGACCCGCAATCACAATAGCTACTCGTGCCCAAACAGGCTGATGGTCAAATGACTGACTCCGGTCAACACGTGCTATAGGCGCCTCATTCTCATCCAGCAGTTTTACGTATCCACCGAGAGGAAATAATGACAATACATATTCAGTACCACGTTTGTCATGCCATGTACTTAATACTTTTCCGAATCCAAAAGAACAGCGCAACACTTTGACACCACACCAACGTGCGACCAAGAAATGGCCTGATTCATGCACGAAAACCAGTAATAACAGAGTCAAAACAAAATAAAATACCGAATACACTATAGGTCCTAGCAACTTTGCATAAATAAGTAAAAAAATGGCAGACTTGCAATCAAACTATCCAAACGATCTAAGATACCTCCATGACCAGGTAAAATATGTCCTGTGTCTTTTATCTGTACCCGGCGTTTTAGCATACTCATCCATAAATCACCCAACATAGAGACCCCAATCAAGGCGACAGCCTGGACAAACCAACTATAAACATGCTGCGGCTGAAAATACACATATCCCAACACGCCAACACCTAGACCTAGAATCAGACCCCCTAACGATCCTTCAAATGTTTTACCAGGACTTACCTGAGGAATAAGGCGATGTTTTCCCCATAATTTTCCAAACATATACGCCCCAATATCCGTCGCCCATACCAAACACAGCAAATAAACCAATAATGAGCGGCCTTGCTCATGATGAAACAATGCCCACATCCCATTAGCAAACAGGCTCAAAGAAAACCATGCCACCCCTAACATCAGCCAAGCATGCCCCCAAACTGGGCGTGATTTCGGATAAAGCACAACTGCCAACAAAATACCAAACCAAAGAATAGGATTCGCCCATAAGCATGGGGTTAAAACCAAATGCATTGGCCAAATAAGTAAAGCAAGCACTCCGACAAAGAGCCATTTCGTAGCAGGCCCTTCGATAGGGATTAATGCTGACCACTCCCATCCCATCGCTACAGTCATTATCCCAATGATACCCAGTAACACAGCATCGTTTGCATAATAAATACCCATCAAAACCAGAGGAATTAGAATAATGGCTGTAAAAAATCGCTGCTTAAACATAGGTTTTTTCTTCCAATTGTTTTGAGGTTTTTCCATAACGTCGCTCACGTTCCGCAAAGAAATTGATCGCGGCAGTAAATTCTTCAGCCGTGAAATCTGGCCAACTTAGCTCAGAAAAGTACAATTCTGTATACGCCAATTGCCACAGAAAAAAATCACTGATTCGCTGCTCACCACTAGTCCGAATAAATAAATCTGGATCAGGCAAATAGTGGGTACTTAGATAAGAAGAAAACAATGCGGCATCAATATCCTGGATACTTATATCACCATCCACCACATCTTGCGCTATTTTTTTCACGCTTTGTAAAATATCCCATTTACCGCTGTAATTAAAAACCACATTCAAAATCAAACATTCATTGTTTGCCGTGTACGCTTCTGCGGTCGTGATAGCTTGCTGTAATATCTCTGACAACCCTATTCTATCCCCAGTAAAAACCAAACGCACACCCGCCTGATGTAATTCATCCAACTCAAGATCTAATACAGATAAGAGTAATTGCATCAAGAAATCTACCTCTGATGCCGGTCGAGCCCAATTATCTCGTCCAAAAGCCCAAACACTTAAAACTGGAATCTGTTTGTCCACACAAGCACGAACAATTTTTTTAACAACTTCCGCACCTTTGCGGTGCCCTTCGCTGCGCGCTAATCCACGTTGTTCGGCCCAACGACCGTTGCCATCCATAATAATGGCCACATGCTGTGGTATTTTTTGCTTCAAACTACTTCTTCCATTGACAAAAATGGCCTATAGTTTACCCTCTTTATGAAAAAAAATTAAGTGGCAATTATGGTAAATAAAAAAGCAGTCGTTCTGATTATCCTAGATGGATGGGGTTATCGCGAAAATCCTAGTCAAAACGCCATTGCAGCAGCGCATACTCCACAATGGACTCATTGGTGGCAAACATGCCCACATGTCTTGCTTGATGCCTCTGGGACAGCTGTCGGCCTGCCCACTGGCCAAATGGGAAATTCCGAAGTAGGACACATGCATATTGGGGCAGGACGAAAAATATTACAAGATTTGACCTTTATCAATCAAGCTATTGAGACGGGTGATTTTGAGAACAACCCTGTCTTGCTTCGTATGATTCAGGATGCCAAAGACACAAAAAAAGCCATTCACATCATGGGCTTACTGTCGCATGGAGGTGTCCATAGCCATCAAAATCATCTCTTTGCATTTCTCAAACTATGTGCAAAACAGCATTACACTCAAATCAATATCCATCTGTTTTTAGACGGTCGCGACGTACCGCCTAAACAAATTCAAGAAAGTTTCCAATCATTGCAAACGATACTTCACCAATACCCAGTTGGTAAAGTACGTTCCCTGTGTGGACGATATTGGGCCATGGATCGCGATCAGCGTTGGCCTCGTATTGAGCCGGTATACCAGCTCTTAACAACTGGCCACAGCCCTCATCAATACGCCAGCGTAGAAGAAGCCATCCATGCTTATTACGATCAAGGACTCAGCGATGAATTTTTTCCACCCACTCAAATTGGGTCACCCACACCCATCGCCGACGGAGACGCGCTTTTTTATTTTAATTTCCGCGCGGATCGTGCAAAACAATTAACTGCGGCATTTCTTGCACCCGATTTTCAGGGGTTTACACGCCAAACCGTACCGCATTTAGCTCATTTTGTTAGCATGACACCCTATGATCCGCAATTACCTACTGAATCGGTTTTCCCACCTCGTCATTTACAACAGACCTTCGGTGAAGTCCTAGCACAGCATGAATTATGTCAATTGCGAATTGCCGAAACCGAAAAATATGCACATGTCACCTTCTTTTTCAACGGCGGGGAAAATTGTAAATTTAAACGAGAAGAGCGTATCATGATCCCATCGCCACAAGTTGCCACCTACGATTTACAGCCTGAAATGAGTGTCGCGCAACTTGCAACAGCTTTGATTGATGCCATCACATCACAACATTTTGATGTGATTATTTGCAATTTTGCTAATGCTGATATGGTGGGGCATTCTGGTCATTTTCAGGCAACAGTTGCTGCCATAGAAGCCATTGACCACGCCTTAGAAAAAATTGGGGCGGCCATCCAACAAGTAAACGGACATTTATTTATCACAGCAGATCATGGTAATGCAGAATTTATGTTTGATGACCAAACCCAGCAACCTCATACTGCACACACTTGTTCACCCGTCCCTTTTCTGTACGTCGGCGACCCACAACGGCAATTTCAGCAAGAACTGGGAAGCTTAATTGACATTGCGCCCACTATTCTGACTTTATTAGGCATCCAACCTCCTAAAGAAATGACAGGCCATGCGTTGTGGGCCAATCATGTTTAAAAGATCCCTCACTGCATTTGGAATGACCTTGTGCCTACATCCTAGCATCACACATAGTCAAATTATGTCAGACACACAGCGCAGCTTACAGCAATTAGATCACAAAATTTCTGTCTTGCAAAAAGACTTAACGCACTCACATACGCAACAAACACAATTACATCGTGAATTAACTGCTACTGACAAAACAATCAAAAATAATGAACAAACATTGCGTACAATTCAGCAAAAAATCTCTTTGAAAAAGATGGACATCATTCAAATTGAACAAAAAATATCAGATTCCAGTCAAAAATATGCGCATCTACAAACATTGCTCACACAGCAAATCAAAGCACGCTATAAAAAACCACCGCATCAGCCTTTGGCATGGATCTTCAACCCTGCGCAAAAAAACGACATAGATAAACTCCTGACTTATTATCAATATACTATCCATGCTCACGAATATCTCTTGCAAGAGATCAAAAGCACACAAAATGTTTTACAAAAAGCGCAACATACTCTACAACACGAAGTTGCAGCCCTACATCGTATGCAGATCCAAGCGCAACTTGAACAACGACAATTACAGCTCCATAAAAATCACTATCAAACTGTACTCCAATCTGTGCATCAACAAATGCTCACACAAGAAACCACATTGGGTCATTATGAAAGGAATCGTGATAATTTATCAAAAATCATACACAAGCTTAATCAAGCATCCGTGACTCGCACCCACCATGCCATGTCCTCTATGAAACGAAAACTGCCGAACCCTATCAATGTGGATGCCAGCCAAATCCATACATTGCATCAAGGCATTATGCTGTACGGTCCAGAAGGAACACCCGTGCATGCCATCTATCCTGGAAAAGTAGTATTTTGCGAGTGGTTAAATGGGTATGGACTCTTAATGATCGTTGACCATGGTTGGGGCCTCATGACATTATATGCGAATAATCATAGCCTGATGAAACATATGGGCGATACAGTAAACCAAGGTGAACAAATCGCGACCGTCGGACATGGTGGCATTTCGAAACAACCTGGCTTGTATTTCGAAGTCAGAAAAAATGGCAAAGCCATCTCTCCGCTAGATTGGTTATCTAAGACATGAGCATTTATGAAGTAAATATAGGACTTACGCAAAATACCTAAATCGAACGAAGAAATCGGGATTTTGCGTAAGTCCTAAAATATACAAATCGAACACAGTATTATCCAGTCTTATCTAGATTGGTTGGTCCCACATATCCAACAACTGTTGAAAAAATGACCTATTTAACCCATTACCCGGATCACAGTGCAAATAAAATGCGCGGTAAAGCGTAGAAGTTTACAGGAAAATTTTTGATAACCAGGCGATTTTTTACAGCAACACCCATTGACCACCTCAGATTGAGCTATACTGAATAATATCGAATATGTTATTCCTGGGGTAAAATTCATGTTTAAGCATATCAGCAACTGTATTCCTGTAGCACTAACCACGCTCACTCTCTCTATTTCTTTAGCAGCCTACGCTATCCCTACGCGGGAAATGATGGGTGAAGAAGATGTTGCCGAACAACAAATCCAAATGGAAGACGTAGAAAGGTTCTCCAGAGCCATCAGTTTGATTAAACACTTCTATGTAAATGAAACAAATGATAAAGCATTATTTGATAATGCCATTCGCGGCATGTTAAGCGGCTTAGACCCGCATTCAGCTTATTTAGATGAAATTGAGTTTAAAGAATTGACATCCTCGACGAATGGCGCATTTGGTGGTGTAGGCATAGAAGTTACTATTGAAGATGGGGTCATCAAAGTCATCTCCCCTTTGATCGATGCGCCAGCCTTCAAGGCCGGCATCAAACCAGGAGATTATATCATTAAGCTCGATCAAAGTTACGTCCAAGGCCTAGAGTTAAAAGATGCTGTAAACATGATGCGCGGCAAACCAGGTACTGCTATCAAATTGACGGTTATCCGCAAAGGCAATCCCAAACCACTTGTTTTTTCCATTGTACGAGAAAACATAGAAATCAAAAGCGTCAAAGACCGTTTATTGGACAAAGAATATGGATACGTGCGTCTAACCCAATTCCAAACCATGACAGGCAAAGAGATGCTCAGCGCAATTGCATCTTTAAAGCAAAAAGCTGGCGGACACCTCAAAGGATTCATCTTAGATTTGCGAAATAATCCTGGAGGACTATTAGATTCAGCTATTCAAATTTCTGGGGCCTTCTTAGAAAAAGAAAAAAATGGCAAGCGAGAAATGATTGTATTTACTCAAGGACGACTCCCTGGATCCAAATTTACCGCTATGGCTAACACGAAAGACATTCTGAATAATGCACCCATGATCGTATTAATTAACGGTGGTTCCGCTTCTGCCTCTGAAATCGTTGCCGGAGCCTTAAAAGACAATAAGAGAGCCATCATCGTAGGGACACGCAGCTTCGGCAAAGGCTCTGTACAAACCGTATTGCCACTAGATGATAAACGTGCTATCAAATTAACCACTGCATTATATTACACCCCTTCCGGCAAATCCATTCAAGCCGAAGGGATCAAACCTGATATTGTTGTAGAAGAAATGACCATGTCAAAAAACACAGAAAAAACAAGTTTCATAGATCTTTCGGAATCTGAATTGAGCCGACACCTCAATAATGGTAATCTAATTCAAAAGGTAAATAACGATAAGCCAACACTTGACGAAACTACCTTACTACATGATGATTATCAATTATATGCCGCATTAACCATTTTGAAAGGGTTGTCGGTGCAACGATGAGGAGCTTTTTGGATGTCGGCCGAACTTCAAGTGTCAGGGCAACCTTTCACGCTGCCATTGGCTATTCAAGCCCCGGCCGGCTATTTCCGCTCGAAATTATTTTCTTCTAACGCGGCCAGCAACCCGCTGGTCGCGGCTGCAAGTCCTGTCTTATCTATATTAGAACGTTTATGCGTCAGTCAAACATTGCCCGCAGTGGATAGCATGCGCGAGAATCTTGAACATGAATTATTTGCCGTTCACAGTCGCTTGGTCAATCAGCAATCAGCAGAAGACACCATTGCTTTAGCCTATTACTTATTGAGTGCGACCATTGACGAATTGCTAGGGAAAAATTATCTGCGCGTATATGGCCAACCTACTGCATTCAAAGCCTTCACACCAAGTAATGCCAATGATCTAGGGCCTGAGTCTCAATTTTTCATCATCATAACGCATCTCAAAGACCATGGGAGTCAATACCTAGATCTCTTAGAGCTGGCTTATTACTGCCTCATCGCTGGCTTTGAGGGAGAACAACATCTGCGTACAGACGGGCGGCAAGTGTTAGAAAATTTAATGGAAGATCTTCATAAAATTATTCAGCGTCATCGTATCTATAAACCTCAGTTATTATTCAAAACACCGAATCCGACTTTAAAAGAAAGCAACCACTATAGACCTTTCATCACCACCATCATGTTATCTTTATCTTTGCT
>CAISKC010000125.1 GCA_903885895.1 uncultured Legionella sp. | reverse complement strand
TCATCGCTAATCTCCTCGGTTTTTATTGTTGTTTCGCAACTCAATAGTACCGAATTTTAACGATGACGCTAATACTTCTTGCTCATCTTGAATTTACAGCAGTATACGGACTTAACCGAAAAAAGTCCTAAACCTGATGTGGAACTAGTCCGCTGATGTGACGAGATTTCCGGTATAGCGTGCATAATCATCTCCATATGAAAAAAACGATTGTTACAAAAAATTAGTATTACCCTGAGTTTGGTAAATTGGACGTATGGTATGCTCTTTCTTGTTAGCAAACAACGATTTTTCTAGAAAAAACTATGCATTATCTTTCGGGGGGATTACCATCTAGCACAAACTTTATCTGCAAGTTAATTTGAATGGTTGTGAGCGTTTATAAGCTTTATCAGTCCTGTCGGAAAACAGGTGCAGCATATTGCCTTTTTAAAAAATCAAATGCTTCAGAAACTGCGAGTCCTAAAGGTGATTTTGGTTTGCTAATATCTAATTCTTCAGGAAATTCTGGAGGAATTCCCATAGACATTAATATCATGACCGCTTTTTGAAAATCATCCAAGCGTGGATCTTTGGTAAACTTTGAATACACTTTTACTTTTTCCGGTTTAATATGTAATAAAAGCTCATGCTCAGTAGTCGATACCTCAAGATAAGATCGCTTTGGTGTGGTTTCAATAACTTGGTAACGACAATTTTCAATATAACTACTATGAGTAAGCGCTTCATGCACATCCCGAACAACATCGTCCATGAATCTTTCTTTAAGAGAAGTCTGCGTAATAACATTCTCAGGGATAGCTTTTTTAATGGAAGAACTGATGCGGCGGTGGCTACTGCTTTGCACATTAGCATCAACATTTAATGCGCGTAATCTTTTTTTCAAATCTACAGTAGTATTGGTGGGTGAGATCGGTTGACGTTGAAAATCAGTGTTATCTGCTCGAATTGATGCTTCCCTAGCAAAGGGTATTTGAGCATGACGCAACTTACTAAGAGTTTGCCTAATTGTCCTCTGGTTTCTAGCTGGAGTGCCCACTGAGCTATTCTCACTCTCACTTATAAAATGTAATTCTGATTGCCCTTTCCTTAAGGTGCCTTTTTTGGCAGGTGAATTGACAGATTGAGCCTGAGCAACCAATTGTTGCATTTCTTGAATTTTGTCACCCGTTTCTGGATTGTCTGGGTCCAGTTGTTGAGCTTTTTGGTATAATTTCAATGCCATACGATAATCGGTAGTAACACCAATCCCTCGCTCATAAACCTGAGCCAAATCAAATGCGGCTAAAGGTTCCCCGGCTTCAATGCCAATTTCTAAAAATTGCCTGGCCAAATCTAGATTATGAGGCACCCTGCTGCCAACTTTATCAGACATTAAATAAGTGCTAAGCATCACATAGGCTTGCGTATTTCCTGCGGTTACTGCTTCAGTAAGTAAATCAAAAACCTCTTCGTATTTACGCTGCTTTTCAAGTTGCGCAATTTTATTTAAAAACGCCTCTTCTAAATCAGGCAAAAGATTGTTTCGTCTGACTTGTGTTTCGGTTTGTTGCACGCTATGTGGAAGAGTTATATCTCTACATGCTCTCTCTAATTCTTTAATTTGTGTGTCAATTAGGGGATTTTCTGAGTCCAATTTTTTAGCTAACTTAACCAAATCTAACGCTTTATTATAATTAATGCTAACACCTACGCCATTTTGATAGAGGCGCGCTAATATGAGTGCTAATTCAGCTTGATGAGCGGCATCATTTGACGCTTCTCTTTGTTGTTGCTGTAAAATAGGCGATGTTGTTTTTTGAACCACTGGCTTATCAAGTGCTTTGAGTTCATTTTCTGCAACGCGCATTAAATCCCGAAACGTAGGAATAGGTATTAAATGATGTTGAATAGCATGCGTGCGATTTTTTTCATAGGCGTTGACCATGATGTCTGCATCAAGGGCGTTCACTCCTTTTTGAATCAAAATCACTTTCATTTCATTGTTTGAGTATTCTGGTAATTCGACTGCCATTAAACGACGTTGCAAAGCCGCACTAGCAGCCCGACGCCCTGCCATGGTCACCGGATTTTGTGTGCCAATAACTAAAAACCCTGGTTTTCGAGGACGTTGATTATCAGGGGTTTTCCCCATCAGTAAATTATTTAAAAGTCTTTCCAACATGGGTGAGCTATTTATTTCATCAATGACAACAATGGCCCCTTCATGGAAAGCCTTAAGCAACAAGGCTTCTTTTTCATTTGGAGATAAGCTTGCTGAAATACGGTAAAATGGTTTTTCTAAAAGACTGGGATTTTTATAATCTTTTTCTTCTTGATACCCATGAGCAACTAGTGAATGAGTGACTAACTCGCTTTTTCCGATACCTGGAGCCCCTTCAATAACTATTCCGCCCAGACCACCATAGCGTTGTGTTTCATTGAGCCCTTGCTGCTTTTTCCATGCGCTGAGACTCAATAAATCGTCTAATTGTTGTAAAATTGCGTGTCGTGATGGTGTGGTATGAAACTCTTTATTATCGGTTACGAGTAAGTCTGTCAGTGTGTGATCTGGTTTAAATAGTTCTTCAAATTCTGCCAGATTTTCTTTTGGAACTAAATTTTTTGCTATGGCATAAGAAAAGTGCTCAATAATATTTTGGATGTTTGCTTTCGGATGCTTTTTAGCATAAGCAATTGACAGCAAAGCTAGCATTTGCAATTCTCTGGGCGAAATTAAAATCTCTGTTTGTGAGCAATCACATAGAAAACGGTAAGTTTTTAGAATATGTGGTGCAATGGCTTTGAGAGAGACAGCTTGGTTATCACAAACCGGCTTTAGTATTTTTTCATAAATCACAGCTAAAGACAGTGGTGAGAACAACACTGCATTGCCATGGCGTGCAAAGAAAGGAGCAAGCGATCTTTCATCACCATAGCTAACTGGATTCCCAGCAAAGATAACTTTATGGTTAGGAGATAGTGGATATAATTTGCCATCAACCAGAATGTGAGGAGGACTATTGAACAAGCCTTCAAATTCACTCCATTGCTTAGAGCTCAAATTGGCTTCATCTAAAAATAGTAATTTTCGTTTATTGCTTTTATCGAGCGCCCAATCTTTAATGTTAGATTCGCTAAAAAATAATTTATCATTTTCTTGGCTGAGTTCTTGCTCTACGAATGTGGATTTACCAACGCCTGTCAGACCAGATAAAAAAACATACGGTGCATATTGTAAAACACGATTGACTGCTTGCCGACGTTGTTGGATGAAAGCATCGGCTTGAGCCGAGCTTGTTTTCACATCAAAGTCACCCAAACTGGGACGCGCCAAACCATCAAGACTCTGCATACCAATCCATGTTTCATCACTTGACTGGCTCCCAGGATTGATTTTAAATGCATCCCGCCTTGCTTTGAGCTTGCTTAATGACTCATCGGCTAACTGCTCAGCTGTGATAGACCGAAACTCCTTTAAACAGCGTTTTTTCTCTTCAACCGTGACGGTGTGTTGCCGACGATTAGAAAAGCAACGAAATACCTCATTATCGTCAGCGACCACAATCAACTGGCCTGTTGCAACAGTTTGTTGTCTTTTTTGTAAAAACATTGCCAATTCATCAGACAACTCTCGCGAAAACTGCCCTTTTAAAATAACTTTTTTGCCTTGTCTCATGGCCTCGGATACAGCTGGCAATGATTGTTTAAACTCAAAACGTTGTGACTGAAGGTTTAATTCCCCATCTATTTTAAGTAATAAATCTGCAGCACTGCATTCCGTAACATCAATCACAATATGATCACTCTTGTGATTCAATAAGTCCACCGTGGTGTCCATATCAGTACTGACATATATTTTATCAAGTGAATTTTTCGGGTTTATCTGAAGCTCAGATTGCTTAACAGATTGAAATGCTGGACTTGGAAACAAGACATCGGGTGCCGCTTCAACATGTAATCGTAAGCCCAAACGCTTACTTTCAGTCAAAATCATAGCCCACTCATCATCACTAAGCGTTCGTGTGACAAAGATATTCAACGGATTCCGTCGACTGTTAATAGCTTCTTGTAATAATCCAGGTTTTTTGATGAGAGAATGGGTTTTTTCATCTAATTCGTAACGACTGAGAAAATTACCTAAACAAGTTGGATTTAAGATGATAGGTATATGTGGAGCAACTTTTTTAGATGGCGTGGTAATTCCCGAGCATAAATGGTCCCAAAGGTAAGGTTCCTCAAATAAAGGCTTGATAAGAGGGATATTTGATGGGATAGCATCTTGTAACACACGTTGAAACGCTTCATCGTCCCATAAGCCATGTTGAATTTGGATGGGACGCCCCAATGCAACAGCCTTTACAAGCTCGCCCTCTTCAAAATGAATCATATCGCCATCCAAAACCCATCGACCTAACAAGCGCTCTTTCCAATCAGGAGCATGAAATAACTCAATGATGGTGGGTTTCATACCTGGACTAACATCTGCGTATTTGAACTGAGATTCCGCACTTTGCCACTGTGCTTCAGATAGCGGGCAAATTTCAGTTGTGTCAAATCTAGAATAGAAATCAGAACCTTGATAACAATCAGGGTGATTGCGATTCATCAAGCCAATAATTTGAGTACCAGAGGGAAGATTGGTACCGTCAGCATGTGGGGTTTTATCTAGAAGCCCATTAAATCTGACCAAATCATCAGCGTGGAACTGTGCATAATTAACAATAATGATAGGCTTTTTCCCACGATTTTTTTGTAAAAAATCATAGAGGACACCACCTGGGCCTTTGTGGATGGTCCCAGTATTATCTTTATGACGCTTGATATAGGGGGCTGAGCAAACCAAATCTTCTGGAGAATGAACATAAAACACAGGTCGATGAGTGCTATTTGCATAAGATTGCAAATTTAAACGCAATGTATTGACTTGTTGTGCAGAGCCCACCTCAATCAGGCGTTTTTGATGCTCTGGCGCGCATGTGCTTTGGCAGTATTCCAGTAAATTATCAACAGATTGGGCCTGTTTATCCCAGGTTTGTAATTGCTTATCAAATCGCTCCGCATTAGCATTAGCTCGAATATCAGAAATGAGCCGCTCTAGTGGCGCAGCAGACCCTGATTTTTTTACTTTGGATTTTGTTTGCGGATTGCTTTGAATTAACTTGGTAATACATTCGTTTTTTTGGACTGGCGTTAGATGCTCTAAACTACGAGTCAATTGCTCAATATAGTCATTTGGATTTGCTGATATAAATTGCTGTAGCAAATGATGCGTCAATTGATTTAACGCTTTGTTTCTATTTTCTAAGCCCATGAACCAGGCTGGTTCACCAGCCGTATTCCTTAGCAATAAACCATCCAGTGCTTGCTTAGAATAGTTGGTTTTTGCCAGTCTAGGAATCAAAGCATCGGTATTTGTATTTTGACACAAAGTGAACAAGCCACCTTCTGCTATAAAATCCTGATGGTTCTTAAGCACAGGTGTAACATTGGCTGTATTAGATTTAATAGATATAAGTTTTCCGATGGCTTGTGTAACCGTGTCAGCTAAATCGTGTTCCGACACCAAAATTGGGTCGGTAACATAATTAGGGTCGTATACTCTCCATTGGTTTTGACCCACTGGCTCAATGCGAATAGCATGCCAAGGGTTAATTAAGATGTAAGGTTTCCGTTGTTTTATGAGCGTTTGTTCCCATGCGTCACCTAGGAATTCAAATTTTGTTTCAGGTGGAGAACTTAGCTGATATTTCAGGATATATTGTACTAAAGTTTCAAATTTTTCTTGTAAAGCCTTGGGTAATGGGTGTTGCCCGTTCCAAGTAACTGCTTGTTCAAGAAATACCATCCAGTCCTTATGACGCATGGTTTCTGCGTAATGCACTAATGCCAAGCAAATCCCTTTTTGAATTCTAGGAATAACCCCTAAATGCTTTTGTTCCAAATTAAGATATTGAGATAGTTTCTCAATCACCATGCCTTGATTTTTGGTTTTGTTGGTTCCTTTGAATTGGAAGGGTGTTTTTTCTGATAGAGGCTTTAGATCTTTATAAGTTTCAGTATGATGCTTTGGGTTACTTGGTTGGTTCTGAGGCATGATAATAGGCGCGGTAACCGGAGCACTTGGATGGGCTGCTCGTTTTATTTGGGATTTTGTAATTAATTCGTTAAGTTTGGCGCGACATTCAGAGCTAAGATTGGGTGCTGCTTCTAGAAGGTTTGTAAGATCATCTGTGGAGAAGTTGGTCGCATCAGAAGAAAAATTAATTTCTTCAAGACTGAGCAAACTGTCTTTTTCTAATGCTAGGAATTGCTGTCCTTCAGCCTCGTGTGCCGGGACCCGGGCACTGCCGGGGCCACTAAGAGAGAGAGCCTTGAGGTTTGGAGCAGCTTTTAAAATGATATTGAGAGGGAACCCCCAGCATTGTTCTAAATCGATTACTTCAAGATTAGGTAAACTATTAGCCATTAATCCTGCAGGGATTTCACCCTCTAGCAATGCAGCTGACGAAATATAAACATACTGAAGCTTCAGCGTTTTTAAACATGGGTTGCTTTGAAGAAAGGTTATGAAACCACGGTCTACAATAGACGATGCATCTAAATCTATTTTTTCGAAACCATGAAGCATCGTCTTCTTTATATTTGGAAAATATTTGACTAATTCTGAGAATAATGGTAAAGCTGGATTAGGGTAACAATCATGGATGATTTCTGTAATAGGTGGCTTGGCATATATTAGAAATGTTATAAGATTCCGCCCTTTGTAAGCATAATAACTCTGCATATCACTCATACGAATCACATGTGATTGATTGTTGTGTTGATCATTTAAAAAGTTATCCACCATTTTGATAAAGAATATACAGGAAAAATTTTAATATAGG
>CAISKC010000124.1 GCA_903885895.1 uncultured Legionella sp. | reverse complement strand
TCATCGCTAATCTCCTCGGTTTTTATTGTTGTTTCGCAACTCAATAGTACCGAATTTTAACGATGACGCTAATACTTCTTGCTCATCTTGAATTTACAGCAGTATACGGACTTAACCGGGAATGAAATATATTGCATTGGCGATAGGCATGTTGGTATCAGTAAATGGATTTGCTTTGGGTAATAATGATAATAGCTCTGGCCGAAATTCTGATCAGGGACAAAAATCAGGATCTATCCGGATGAAATCACCTCAGAATCAATGCTACTCCGGATGTGATGATCAATGTGGTGGTTATAATGAGGTACAATCAGTCACTTATAATGCTTCTAGCTCTAGTAGTAAAAATGCTGGTACAAATGGTAGTCCTGCTAATTCAACTAAAAGCAAGCCATCAGCTACCTGTAGTTGCGAGTGCAAATCAAATTAGAGTATTCAGACCTGACAGAGTGCAGCTTTAGGCGGTGCTCTGTCGAGTCGCTATCCGATTTGCTAGCATGCAAAGATGGTGTTGATTTCTGATAAAACCGCTGATAAATTTAGTCCCATTTCAATAACCATCTTTTTTGATGGGATATTCAAACCTTACACGACGAATAAAAATGAATTGTGTACGTGGTTTTTTCATCTTGGGCCTCAGAAATGCAAGCAAAAACTCAAAGAAGAACAACAACCACTATTACTCCAGCAGCAAACCACCCCGTGTTCAAATTGATAAATTCATTTAATAATAAAGAAACTTTTGTGTTATTCTGCGTTTTTTTATTTTGAAAAATGTAAGACTTATGCAAAACCTTGAGGCTGTTTTGGTCTCAGGGTTTTGCGTAAGTTCTAAAATTTTTATGGAGTTTGTATGGAAAACCGAGATGCTGGTAGTCGTGAAAATGCTGAGCCTGTAATCAAATATAAAGCGATTTTAGATCCGGAGCGTTTTGATAATGCCGTGTTTTGGAAGGGCATTGCTGACTATGAAGGTGGTAAATTAGAGGAGCAGGTTATATTTGCTGAAGATAGAGTAAAATCAAGTCTTTTAAAACGGCAGCTATCACCTTTTCACCCTGACGGTATGCTTATCGCAGTTTGTTATCCCTCTTTAGAGGAACTGGTTTTTATGTTGACGGGCCCTCGTATTGGCCTTGGAAAGTCAGACGAAGAAAGAGCATATCATCAGATAATTTCGCAGAGTCTTATTCCTGATACTCCAGACAAAATGAATAGTGCTGAGAGAGTTATTGGCCAATATTTTAACAGGTATTGCAACTCAAATGCAAAACCAACAAGAGAGAGTGAATGGTATACGAGACCTAACGTTGGAGATGCTTACCCTGGTTTTATTGGGCATAAAGATTTTGTGGTACCTGGCCTGCGGCAAAGACCTATGTCAGCGCGTTTTTGGTTAAGTGTTATTGCGATGGTCGGGGGTGCTGCGGCATTGGTGGTGGCTTTTGCATTGCTGCATGCTGCCACGTTAGCAGTAAGTGGTACGGTGGTGGCTGGTGTAGGTGTTGCTGCACTGCTGGGCGGATTTTCATTATTTCGCACTGACCGAGCTATCATGGCAGCTGAGACTCAGCGACTGAATGAGTCCATTTCTTCGTGGCGTCCTGTTATGTGAGGTTCGAATTCCTTCTCTCTTTGAGAGAGAAGGAATGCTATCTAATCCTCTTTATTTATCCTAAACTGAGAGAGAGAGATCTACATCAGGAGAGGGATAATGAATAATGCATTATTAAACTTGTTGTTGGTGATTGTTTTGGCTGGTTTGGTGCTTGGGCTGATTAATCGGTTTTTGCCTATGGCGCCATTTGTTAAAAGCTTGTTGAACATTGTGGTTGCAGTTGTGTTAGTGATTGATGTGTTGCAATTCTTTGGTGTGATTCCTAATATATTACCGATGGTTGACTGGTATCATTCTTCACGATGATTTCAATATTCAAGAGAGTGGATAGGGGGCTCATTTGCTCACTCGTATTCCTAACCCTAGTTTAATATCGGGTATTTTGAACCCCCCTCACTCTAACCCTCTCCCCCACGCTTCGGGCGATGGAGAGGGGATCAACAATTAAAAAGTCTTTAACAACGCTGGTCGTAGCTCGGATAAGTGTCTTTACCTTAGATATAAGATAATATAAAATGCCATTTTTTAAAACAAAGTGGATTGTCAATGCCAGAAATTGCGTTTCCTAAAGAGCTATCTACGGCATTAAAGGGTTTGACTGAGCGTAGATTGCTGACCCCAACTCACTATGCAAGCAGTTTTGCCCAAGCAGTTTGAGCCTATCTCTCAACGTAACCGGTTGGTGCAAGCGGATCTGCCTCGTTCATTATTTCTTAGAATTAAAAAAGGGATTGAAGCCGATTCACGTTCTGAATGGGAAGTTAAATGTGCACGTGTTCAGGCCCAGCTTTATCGTGATTATGCCTCTGTTTCAAATACTCATACTTTAGAGGTTACGAACCAAAATGGTATCGAGCGCATGGAGTTAAAAGCAAAAAAAGCGTCTGCTTTGTATGTGATTCATTATCCTGGTAATGGTGAAGATGCCATGAACTTCTTTAATATGACTGCTCATATCCAGAGTCAAAAATATGCTGGTCATCATCATGTTTTTTGGAATTATCCAGGTGTAGAAGATAGCGCTGGCAAAAGTATGTCGGTTTTTGAACTCATCGCAGCTGGTATGCAACAAGTTCAAGATCTGCTTGATCGGGGTGTGCCGCTACAAAACATTACTTTATATGGCCGTTCATTAGGTGGCGGTGTGGCTTCTCAGGTTGCCAGCCGATTCTCACAGCATGATCATTGCCCTAATCTGGATATTGAGCGCTCTTTTTCTTCCATTTCTGCAGTCCCGTTGGCGATTTTGCGCACACATCTTTACAGCAAATATCCTGCATATGAACCATTTTTTTCAGCAATATTAGGGTGCAGTATCGTTGGCATCAGTATGGGGCTTATCACCGCTGGCATCGTCGCTACGCTTGGTCTCCTCATGGCGGCATTGATTGCAGCGCTTGGTTATAGTGTGGCTATTGGTTTACAAACATTACGGTCAGGTTTGGGACAGGGTAATCTGCTTTGGATCGATACCTTGGCGACCTGTATTCATACCTGTATGACGAGAGCTGCGATCGGATTCAACTGGCTCATCAATTGGGTGGCTTCAGGTGTTGGAGCTTTGGTTGCTGTGATAGGACTTCTGGTTGGCATTATCCTCGGTTTGGTGATAGGAGTAGTTCCTACGCTGTATTTATACATGACGCAATTTCTCCCGGATTTTGGCCTTCTGAAAGCGGCTTTCCGACTCATTGCCGTTGTGTCGCATGTTGAAATGGATTCTGTCGCGGCTATCCAACATGTTTTAGCGCATACCCAACACAACCCCAAGATTACCGTGACCAATGTGGAAGATGATAAGGTTATTTTGGTCGATGCGGCGCTGAATACAGGACTACAATTTCGACCTGAGACTAATATGAAAAAAGAAGAACAATTACCATTGCGTACAAAGGTGCATTCTTTTTGGTATAAATTTGGTGGTCATAATGAGCCGATGAAAGTATTGGGTAGGAGCAATAGCATCAATACGGCTCCTAGAGTTTAATCTTAATGTCACTGCGCTAAATAGGAGAAAGACAATTCGCTTCAACCTAACCTTCCTCAGATAAGGAATTATCAACAAAATCTATTGAGTTTTTGCTTAAGTTACAGTATTACTTAAGCTGTTTGATTAAATGGATGTTCACAATGATAACTATGCGAAATTTTGTGTGTGCGATGCTGTGTGTGGTTGGTAGCGTAGCACATGCTGCTGCAGTACCCCATACACTTGTTTTTCAAAATCAACGCGGTTCGATTTTGAAGATAAAAACACTAGAAAATCATAAAATAACAGGATCGTTTACGACCGCTGTTGCTTCTAAAACCTGCCCGCAAGTGATCAATCAAGCGCGCCCTATTACTGGATATATGATAGGTAATGCTATCAGCTTTTCTGTGTCTTACCCCGCGTGTGAATCTGTATTGAGTATCGTGGGAAATCTGAGTAAAGATCAAAGTTCGCTAGATACTTTGAGCATTCTGAATAAACAAGCAGACAATGTGACAAAAGAAGGTCCGGGTGCGCGATTGATTGGGCATGATTTTTATCAAGGAATTCAATAATGGCATACGTACTTTGTTTTCTCGTGCCAGAAACGCATGTTGATAGTGTGAAAGACGCTATTTTTGCTACCGGTGCGGGAAGAATCGAACGTTATTCACATTGTGGATGGCAAACCCTCGGTGAGGGGCAATTTTTGTCTTTGCCTGGCAGCAATGCCTTTATTGGTGAGGTCAATGTATTGGAAAGGGTGCCGGAGTATAAAGTAGAGATAGTGTGCGAGCATGCGTACCTCAAGGCCGCAGTGGCCGCGCTCAAGCAAGCTCATCCGTATGAAGTGCCGGCTTATTATGCATTGAAATGTGAAGATATATGATGTTTGTGGTGGACACGCTGCGCTTTGTCCACCCTATATACATTTAGAATTGTAGGGACAAAGGACCGATAGCGACTTTGCGCTCACTAAGATAGGATTTCTCTGCAGATTAGGATGATGATGAACAATACAACAGGGAAACAGTTTCGTCACTTGGTCGCACATGCTGCACCTTTGCCGATTCTGGGGGCTATTAATGCCTATGCAGCCATGCTGGCGGAACGAGCGGGTGGACAAGCGCTTTATTTATCTGGGGCAGGGGTTGCCAACGCTTCTTATGGATTGCCAGATTTAGGGATGACCAGCTTAGCAGAAGTGTTGGAAGACGTGCGCCGTATCCGTGGGGCGTGTGCCTTGCCTATGCTGGTGGATATTGATACCGGTTGGGGACATGCTTTTCAAATTGCCCGTGCTATTCGCTTAATGGAAAGCGCAGGGGTAGCTGCGGTGCATATCGAAGATCAAATCGAAGCGAAACGCTGTGGTCATCGTCCGAATAAAGCGATTGTTGCGATGCATGAAATGGGTGATCGCCTGAAAGCGGCTGTGGATGCGAGATATGATTCAGGATTTGTAATTATGGCGCGTACCGATGCTTATGCGAATGAAGGATTAAACGCCGCATTAGATAGAGCGGCTTATTATGTGGAGCAAGGCGCTGATATGCTGTTTCCAGAAGCTTTGACGCGTTTGGAAGATTATCAAGCTTTTGTGGCATTAGGCGTACCAGTTTTGGCAAATATCACAGAGTTTGGTCGTACACCACTGTTTACACGCGCAGATTTACAAAGCGCTGGCGTTAGCATGGCGTTATATCCTTTGAGTGCGTTTCGCGCGATGTCTCAAGCTGCATCAGAGATGTATCAAACTATATTACATGAAGGTACGCAGGCTGGGCTGGTTGATAAAATGCAAACTCGTGACACATTATATGATGTATTGGGTTATCGTGCTTACGAACAAAATCTAGACAAAATACTCGGACAGGAAGATCAAGGGGAAAAAGATGGAAAATAAGGGGGCGGCGGGGTTGGCCGGAGTGGTTGCAGGGAAATCTGCGATCTGTACAGTTGGCCAAGCTGGTAAAGGATTAACGTATCGGGGTTACAGCATTGAGGATTTGACCGATCATGCTAGTTTTGAAGAAGTAGCGTATCTGTTGATATATGGGCATTTGCCAACTCAGACTGAGCTGGTACATTATACTGAAAAGCTCATGTCCTTGCGCTTGCTACCTGATGACTTGAAAGCCACCCTCAAATTGATACCAGGTACCGCTCATCCGATGGACGTGCTACGTACGGCTTGTTCTATGTTAGGGACTATTGAGCCTGAAACGAACGTAGCTCAACAACATGAGGTGGCGGATCGTTTGTTGGCTTTGTTCCCTGGTATGCTGTGTTTTTGGTGGCATTATCATGCGCATGGTAAAGAAATCAGTGGTTTGAGTGAAGAAACGACAGTCGGCGGTCATTTTTTAGCATTATTACACGGTAAAAAGCCTATTGAACTGCATAGTGAGATGATGAATGTATCATTGATTCTGTATGCAGAACACGAGTTCAATGCATCCACCTTTGCAGCAAGGGTGACAGCGGCAACGTTATCTGATTTTTATTCTTGTATCACTTCTGCGATTGGTACGTTACGAGGATCGTTGCATGGCGGTGCCAATGAAGCAGCGATGGCATTGATTGAACAATTTAAAACGCCTGATGCAGCAGAGAAGCAGCTCCTTCTTATGTTACAAGCCAAAGATAAAATCATGGGTTTTGGCCATCGAGTTTATAAGGATTGTGATCCGCGTTCAGATATTATTCAACGTTGGTCGAAACGTTTGGCAGAGGCGGCGCATGATTTGACTTTATATGACGTATCGGAGCGGATCGAGCAAGTGATGCGCCGCGAAAAGCATTTATTTCCAAATTTAGATTTTTATAGTGCATCGGCTTATCATTATTGTGGGATTCCTACACCATTTTTTACACCGATTTTTGTTTTTGCGCGCATTACTGGATGGTCTGCACATGTGTTTGAACAACGTGCTGATAATCGTTTGATCCGACCTTCCTCGGAGTATATTGGGCCGGAGCCAAAACAATTTGTTCCGATAAGTGAGCGTTAATATGTCGCATACAGTTGAATCAAATGTTAAACCAGATTATGACGATATTTTAGTCGCGATTGCAGATTATGTTTTGTCCCCAGAAGTGCCTAGTCAATTAGCTTATGAAACTGCCCGTTGGTGCTTATTAGATACCCTGGGGTGCGGTATTTTGGCTTTGAGTTTTCCGGAGTGCAAAAAATTACTTGGCCCAATTGTACCGGGAGCGGAACTACGTGGTGGGGCGCGTGTGCCCGGCACGTCTTATGAATTAGATCCGGTGCAAGCAGCATTCAATATTGGTACGATGATTCGTTGGTTAGATTTTAACGATACCTGGTTGGCGGCAGAATGGGGACATCCTTCCGATAATGTGGGGGGTATTTTAGCGCTTGCTGATTATTTGGCACGTCAAGAGACGGCTACTGGCCAAACACCTTTACAGATGCGCCAAGTATTAACATTGATGATCAAAGCGCATGAAATTCAAGGATGTATGGCTTTAGACAACAGTTTTAACCGCGTCGGGCTCGATCATGTGATTTTAGTGAAATTGGCAACCGCTGCAGTGTCTTGTGTTTTATTAGGCGGCGATCGCGATATGATCTTACGCTGTTTATCTCAAGTCTTTGTGGATGGGCAAAGTTTGCGAACGTATCGCCATGCACCCAATGCGGGGTCGCGTAAATCTTGGGCGGCCGGCGATGCTACAGCGCGCGGTGTGAGATTAGCGCTCGTGTCACAACGTGGGGAAATGGGCTATCCTAGCGCTTTGACTGCGCCCAAATGGGGTTTTTATGCAGTATCGTTTGGTGGGCGCGCATTTAGTCTGCAACGTCCTTACGGATCGTATGTGATGGAGCATGTGTTATTTAAGATCGCTTATCCCGCAGAATTTCACGCGCAAACAGCCGTAGAATGTGCGATTCGTTTATATCCAGATGTCAAAGATAGATGGCAAGATATTACAAAAATTGAGCTGACGACACACGAATCGGCTATCCGAATTATTTCCAAAGAAGGGACCTTGCATAATCCTGCGGATCGTGATCATTGTTTGCAATATATGGTGGCTGTCGCACTTTTATTTGGTGATCTCAAAGCTGAGTATTATGAGGATGCCATAGCGGTTGATCCCCGGATCGATGCTTTGCGCTCCAAAATGCAGGTCCAAGAAGATCCTCAGTTTTCTGTGGATTATCATGCGCCGGATTTGCGTTCGATTGCAAATCGGGTCCAAATTACCTTTCAAGACGGTAGCAAAACGGCGCCGATTACGATTGAATATCCATTAGGGCATCCGCGCCGGAGGCAAGAGGGCTTGCCCTTGTTGGTAAGCAAATGTCGCCAAAATTTGGCGTCGCATTATGCTGCAGAACGTGTAGAGCAGCTTTTAGATAGTATGCTAGATTTAGAAAAATTATCTGCTATGCCGGTTACGACATTTATGGAGTTATGGCATGAATAATGCAGAAAAACGTATGGTATATATGATTTCAGATGGTACGGGTATTACGGTTGAATCCTTGAGCAATAGTTTGATGTCACAATTTGCATCCATTCAATTTGAAAAAAAAATCTTTCCATTTGTGGATACGATTCCCAAGATTCAAGCCATTTGTGATGAAATGGAGCATTATTACGCTACCAATTCGTTGCGGCCTTTGGTCTTTATGACATTGGTCAATACTGAAATCGGTGCCTATGTCAAAGCGACGTCTGCTTGTGTGTTTGATTTGTTTGCGACCTTTTTATCACCGTTAGAGTTGGAATTAGGGATCAAAGCATCGGATACGATCGGCCTAGCACATGCGGCGGATAGTGAGAGTTATGATTTGCGCATCGACGCTGTCAATTATGCATTGGCTTATGATGATGGAATGAAATTGGATGGTTATGAGCAAGCAGATATTATTCTAGTCGGTGTCTCACGCTGTGGTAAAACGCCGAGTTGTCTCTATATGGCGTTACAGTTTGGGCTGTATGCAGCGAATTATCCTTTTACATTGGATGAGTTAGCGCGGCATCAATTACCAACGACCTTACAGCCGTTTCGCGCAAAATTATTTGGTTTAACGATTGATCCTTTGCGCCTCCATTCTATCCGTACCGAACGTCGTCCTAATTCAGCCTATGCTTCTTTTGAGCAATGCCGCCAAGAGATACGTGAAGCCGAATCTCTTTATCAATATGAAAAAATACCCTATTTAGATTCTACGCATTTTTCTATAGAAGAAATCTCCACCAAAATTATGTCGATTGCGGATGTTCAACGTAAAATTTGATCGTGGTGATTGTGGTTTGTTTGGGATGTTCAGTATCTGTTTCGGTAAAGGTTGTTTTTTCATCGACACTGACGGGAGACAGCGCTCGTCCTGACAGTAGCGGGCTTCGGTCCCCAAACCTATCCACAACTTTGCCGGTTTCTTTACATAATCAGATATATTGACTATATTTAAATCAAATGGACTATATTTTGGCGATATAATGAGAGACCATATTCAATTGTTTCAAGAAGATAACGGATCCATTACCGTAGAAATGGATTTACAACATTATGTCCCTCTATTTTTACGTGTTAATGGACAGGGACGGCCTCTCAATCCAATTGAACAACAAAACTTTAAGGCAGCATTTGCAGAATTTAATGATCATTTTGCTGGAGTTGGTGCTGAAGATCTTATGATTGAAATTAAAGAATATCTTTTACTGAATTATCCTGAAAAAGAACGAGCCGCACTCCGAGTCTCACCCGCATTCAATTTAATTTATGATGCTTATGCTGAAATATTCAAAAATGCCATTGATGCCTTTTTAGAGCAACAAATAATAAATCCCGAAAATCCCGCCACAGTAGTAAAATTAAACATCAATATGGAAAAATTTCACGATCAAGTAAGCGTCACATTTGCTGATTCTGGCCCAGGGTTTCCGCAGCCTATTCTCGATAAACTGGATACAGAAGAAAATCAATTACAATATAGTGATACACATCAAGGTTCACAAAAACGTAGCGCCAAACTGGCAGGCCTGATGTGAAGCGGTGGCAGAGGGTTACGTAACATGATAGCGTTGGTTCTCAGTGGTGAATCACTGCATCCTGGGAAGAAGGTACAACGGGCGCAACATTTTGATTCTGAAATTCATTTCACAAATGGGAATAATCCCTATTGTGGCGGAGCCTGTACGGCTATTACTACTCAACTCGCGCCAATACCTGAATTAGGTGCCATGCAAGGGATGGTACGCGATAGCTCTGCAACAAGTCATCATTCCAGGCCAGAAACCAGCGATTCATGGTCATCAAGCAGTAAAAGTTCCGGTCTAATATCAGACGAAAGCAAAGCAGACAGCTTATTCGACCTATCTGTTGCTCTAGATGATCTAAGTCCTCACGATACTAGTCATTTGATGGGTAGTTCTCCCATGATACAAAAAAAAGCGCATACCTCAGGATTAGCCATTGAGACAGAGGGACAGACTGATATCAGCAGTTTATCTGGCAGCTCTCCTGAAATATTAAAAAAACCGCTGCCATCAAGTAATCCTGAAAATACCGGCACTACTCGTCGTTTAGACACAGCATCACATGCCATGACACCTCGTAAGCAACATACTGCATTTTCCCCTGTTCGCAGTGTAACCACGGATTTCAAGCAACGCTTTTCAAAGCAAACAGCAGCCGACGCTTCTCAAGTCCTCCGCTCTTCGCATAGTACCCGCCATCATTCGGATATCGCTGCGTCCATATCGCCCATAAGCGCCAAGCAATCTGCGCCAAGACATGCCGACCAAAAATCTGCAGGTAAAAAGCAGTTTGAATATAAGAGTAAGATGCAGTCTAAGCTCGGACAGCAAAATGACCCTGATATAATCAAGACTAAAAGCCAAATATGGCGCAAATAATCAATTATCTCTGTTGCCTCATAATTCATGTTGCCGAACAAGGAAGATATTTCGGCCGCGATCCTTATTTAATTTAACACCTAGATTTAGTAATTATACGCAAACGCAATTTAGCTATAACCTGGAATTGTTATTAAAAATTGCGAAGTGAATATACATTTTCATGAGCGTGCATCAGCTCTGGATGACTGTTTATATTGTTATTTATTTACAATATAGTTTATTTTTGATACAATTGCGCATATTTTGCATTATAAGGATGGTGCGCAATGGTATTTTTCCGTTATCTTGAAGTAAAAAAACAAGAGCTTCAGCAGTTGGCAGTGCAAAAAAATCAGAAACAGAGTCAGATAAGCGCGCAAAGACAGCGGTTACAAACGATGGCTGCTGAAATAGTGGCTTTAAACACTACGTATGCGCTTTATCGGGACTGTGATCTAGATGCAGGTAAGCGGGTCGTTGCTAACATTGCTCTTGATTTAGAAGAGTGTGTAAAACCAAAACAGATTCTTGCAACGATTAATCCAGATTTTCAAGCGCTGAATCTACGTAAAGAGGTCAAGTCCAAATTTTGCTGTAAATTCCCATTTATCCGGCCCATCGAGTTAGTTATTTAATTAGCCATTTTGGTTATTTCAATCACATGTGTTTTGGCTTGTTCGTTTTCTATTAACCATTCATTAAATTCATCCAGATCCACATATCGTCTCGTTACCCATTGCTCATTTGTTTCAGCTAATAGAGCCCCAATAAGCCGCAAAGCAGAGTCATCATTGGGGAAGATGCG
>CAISKC010000123.1 GCA_903885895.1 uncultured Legionella sp. | reverse complement strand
TACTTGCATAGCTTGACTGACCTTATTGATTCTTCAGAAAAACCAATTTGATCATGTCTTGCTATTCAAGTACATTATTTTTTTAAAATAAGCCTTTGTCTTCTATAACTATTTTCCTTAAAAACGAGTCAATCCCTCAGGCCCATGGCCCAACAGACGCGCGAAGCGCTACATTATCTAGGTATTGTGGCACTAAAAATATATTGCATATCTGTATTACACATCAATCAGGACCCACCAAAATTAGAATGGCTTTTTTCAACTGCTCATCACTACATTCAAAACAACCACCACGTGCTGGCATAGCATGGTAGCCCTCCTCTGTGTGTTGCCATAACAACGCAGGATCTTGTTTACGCCGTGCAACCCAATCCCCAGCATGCCCAATGCGAGGTGCTCCTATGGAAATGAGAGGGTGTTCGGCATGACAGGTCGCACAAAAATGCTGAACAATCGCTTGTCCTTCCCCTTTTGTGCCACGTATCTGGTCCAAAAATGCTTGCGGGCGATGGGTAGCAGCAGCTGCGTCATAAGATCCGAATAGACAGATCATCAAAACAATAAGATTTTTACACATCCAGAGCCTCTTCACTCGTGGCATACGCTTCCCGAGCTTGAAAATCCACTAGAATTAACTGTAATTTGCTGCGACCTTGATACGTATTGATATCCAGTTTGTATACCGCATGCAGCCACTTCGCGCGATGATTCGGCCATGCTTTGGTATCGATCTGAAAAGCAATCGCGTCAAACGGTGTGCCATTTGATGGTAAACAGAGCGTTAATTTTAAATGATGTTGCCCGACCAAACGTTGATCGAGTATTTCAAACACATTATCAAATAGCGGCTCCGGAAACAATTGCCCCCAAGGGCCCGCATCTTGTAATAATTTCGCCAAATCTTGCGTCAGTTCTTGTGGCGTTAACGCACCATCCGTTAAGGTGATATTGGTATTTAATGCCTCACCACCCGCTGCAGTAATCTCTGCATAAAACGCAGTTTTAAATGCCGGCAATGCATCAGGATGTAAACTCAAACCAGCAGCCATAGCATGGCCACCAAATTTACCTATTAAGCCAGGATTAGATTTATCAATCGTCGCAAGCACATCACGAATATTTAAGCCTATAACAGAACGCGCGGAGCCTTTTATTTCCGTGCCACTCACTTGCGCAAACACAATCACCGGCCGGTGATAACGCTCTTTTAAGCGCCCTGCCAACACGCCAATCACACCCTGATGCCATCCTGGGTCGAACAAGCACAGCCCTGGCGGTAAAGCCCCGCTTTCTACGGTTAAGACTAATTGCTCCAGTGCAGCAAACGCTTGCCCTTTCATTTCCGTTTCAATTTTACGACGCTCAATATTTAATTCATCCAAACGCTGAGCCAAGATCTGTGCCTTTTCCGGCGATTCAGCGAGTAAACACTCAATCCCCAGCGACATATCATCCAAACGGCCTGCTGCATTCAAACGCGGTGCCACTGCAAACCCCAAATCACTTTCACGGAGCCGTTCAACTGTGCGCCCAGCCACATTAATCAAAGCGACAATACCAAAACGCGCAGCGCCTTTACGGATCCGTTGTAATCCTTGACTCACGAGAATACGATTGTTTTGATCCAAACCCACGACATCTGCGACCGTGCCCAAAGCCACCAAATCCAGAAATTGCCCCATATTAGGAACTGACAAATTTTGTGCATCAAACCATCCTATGGTTTGTAAATGCCGCCGTAACGCCACCATCACATAAAAAATCACGCCGACACCTGCAATGGATTTACTTGGAAAAGGATCGCCATGCTGATTCGGGTTCACAATCGCCAATGCAGCGGGTAATGTTTCCGCCGGCAAATGATGGTCTGTAACCAACACATCTATCCCAGCTGCATTCGCTGCTTCCACACCTTCCATACTGGAGATGCCATTGTCCACAGTGATGATCAATTGCGGCTGTTTAGATTGTGCGACCGCGACAATGGCTGGTGTCAATCCATACCCAAATTCAAAGCGATTCGGCACCAAATAATCCACGTGCTGAGCCCCCATCGCACGTAAAGCACTCACCGCTAGCGCGGTAGACGTTGCGCCATCGGCATCAAAATCGCCAATCACTAAAATACGTTGTTGTTGTGCTAAAGCTTGTGCTAAGCGTACGCAGGCCTTTTCAATATCCAGCAACGTATCGAAAGGCAAGAGCGCCTGTAAATCTCTATTAAGCTCTGCGGCATTTGTGATCCCACGTGCATAATAAATGCGTTGTAATACAGGATGAAAATGCTCTAAACCGTTTGCCGTACCGACCTGACGTCGTTTGATAACCATATAAATCCTAGTGAGAATACGCTATACTACTTGCCCTTGTATAAGGTACATAGACTAGCATGGAAATACAATTAGAATCCACAGAACCGCATACGATTCGTTCATATTCTGACCAAAGCATTCTTGTTGGCCAAACGACATTATATCAATCGTGTATCATCAACAAACAAGCGATTCAAACTGACTGGTCTATTCGACATATTGATGAGCTCAACGCTGATCACATCGCTGCACTGCTCCAATATCAACCTGAAGTCATCCTTTTAGGACACGCCGGTCCAGCTACATTCTTACCTAGCTTTGCTAGCGATTTGTCCCGACAACGAATAGGATTGGAATGTATGTCCATCGGCGCAGCTTGCCGCACCTTTAACGTATTGCTCGCTGAGTATCGGGTTGTAGTATTAGGAATTATACTCGCCTAGCTTCCAAGACATTCGGGATCTGCCCCAGTCGAACCAGCAAACGTGACAGGCTATGCATTCCATCTATTTCAATCATGACATGCATGCTGACATCATGATCCTTTGCAACGGTATCTGTTTTAAAAGATAGAATGTGGGCAGCTTCTTTAGTTAAAAGGGTTGCAACATCTTGGAGTAAGGCCGCACGCTGCAATGCTTTGATCACTATTTCAACCTTATACATATTGTGATGTTCTTCGCCCCAGCTCACCGCTAGAAACCGCTCTTGTTGCTTCTCACCGGCCTTCAGGATATTAGAACAATCTTGGCGATGAATGGAAACCCCACGACCTAACGTGATATAACCAATCACCTGCTCGCCAGGTAATGGCTGACAGCAACGTGCCATATGCGTTAATAAATTACCCACCCCTTCAATACAGATATTGTTTTTACGCCGCGTATCAGGGATTTGCTGCTGATGAACAACTTGCACACTAGGCTCCGTTTTTTCATCCGGCGTCAAGCGATTCAAAATCTGCATCCATTTCAAATCCCCACGCCCCACAGCTGCATACAAATCTTCTAATGTCCGTACCTGCTGGATGGGTAACAGATCTTGTAATTGCTGAGTTTTGATACCTAGTGCTTTGATCTCTTTATCCAAAATCTCGCGTCCAGCTATCACGTTTTTATCAAAATCTTGCATTTTAAACCAATGCAAGACCTTGGCTTTGGCACGTGCAGAATGCAAATAATGTGCATGGGGATTGATCCAATCTCGCGAAGGTCTACTTTCTTTACCCGTCAAAATTTCGACTTTATCGCCGGTCTGCAGTACATAAGTCAATGGCACAATCATGCCATTGACTTTCGCACCCCGACAACGATGCCCCATATCAGTGTGTACATGATAAGCAAAATCCAACGATGTGGCTTCTTGCGGTAAATCTAAAATGTCCCCTTCTGGCGTAAAGACGTAAACGCGATCATCCATCACGTTTGCTTCCATCAAATTGCCACTGTGATGAGCTGACACATCTTGATGCCAAGCTAATACTTGGCGTAACCATTCAATTTTACGCTCATAGCTGGCTTTAAATTTGGTCTTACCTTCTTTGTATTTCCAATGCGCAGCCACGCCCATTTCAGCCAGATCATGCATGTGAAACGTTCTAATTTGGACTTCAAATACTCGCTGTTCGGGTCCTTGAACTGCCGTATGCAAAGACTGATAGCCATTTGCTTTGGGTTTCATAATATAATCGTCATATTCATGGACCACACGCGGCCACAGACGATGGACGCGATCTAGGACTTCATAGCATTCTGCTTCAGTATCTACCAATACTCGTACTGCCGTCACATCATAAATTTGATCTAATGGCACCGCTTTGCGTGTCATTTTACGATAAATACTATGCAGATGCTTCGATCTCCCATATACAGAAAAATGAGGCAAATCCATCACCTGTAGGGTTTCCGTCAAAGTCGTCACAATTGCTTGCACATACCGATCACGATCCAAGCGTTTCGCCTTGATATCTTTAGCAATCGTTTGATACGCTTCAGGTTGTAAATAACGAAAAGCCAGATCTTCCATTTCCCATTTGATAGCGCCGATCCCAAGCCGATTGGCCAAAGGCGCATAGACAAACATCACTTCACTAGCTAATTTTTTACGCATCGAAGTAGAAATGGGCGCCGAGGAACGCAACACACATAAGCGATCGGCCAATTTGATTAGTACCACACGCACATCGTCAACCATCGCTAACAACATTTTGCGCATATTATCAATTTGTTGCTTACTATGCGGATAAGCCATATCCGGGCTCATTTGCGACAGGCTGCTCATTTTCCCAACCCCACTCACCAAATGCGCAATCTCAGGGGTCAGTTGTTCAGCAACATCTTCTAACATCAATTCTGCATCATGCACACTGCTATACAAAACAGCCGCCGCCAACGTTTCTTGGTCAACGCCCAATTCCAGTAAAACATTTGCCATGGCCAGCCCATGTTGCAAGCAGGTTTCACCGGTTTCAATCGCATGATCTTGACCAGCCACATAAGCCAAATGACAGGCAGAGCGTAATAATTCCAAATCAGGGAAAATGCTTTTCTCGGCAGTTTTTTGCAACCAGCGTTCGAGATCTACCCCCCCGTCTGGGTGCATCGGCATACTATCGCTGACTTTTACCATGCTGCCTCGTTTTAACTTACCTATCTTAATATCATAGGCATGAAAGCTGGCTTTTGCGAAAATCTAGCTGCGTTTAATTTCTACGAAACACTGCAATAGACTCAACATGCGACGTATGGGGAAACATATCCATCACCCCGGCTGCTTCCAGTGTATAGCCGTGGGTTGTAATCAATACCTCAGCATCTCTTGCTAACGTAACGGGATTACAAGACACATACACAATCAGTTCTGGGTTTAAAATATTCATTTGTTTGACAATAGCAAAGGCGCCCGTACGTGGGGGATCTAATAATATTTTATTCACCTCTTTAACCAAAGGATCGTCTAGCGACCAGTCTTCTAAATTCCGACAAGCGAATTCAGTATTCGGAATACCGTTCTCACTGGCATTCATTTTGGCCCGCTCGATCATCTGTGCACTCCCTTCCAAACCTATCACCTGCGCACAATGCTTAGCAATCGGCAACGAGAAATTGCCCAAGCCACAAAATAAATCCAGGACCACATCTGTGGGTTGTAATGCTAATAAACGCACTGCCAAACTCACCATTTTTCGATTAATACCCATATTAATTTGAGTAAAATCATTGGGATGAAAACGATAAACAATCGAAAACTCCGGCAAAGTATACTGCAAATACGCCTCTGCATCCGGTGGATAAAACAATTGTACAGAGTCTGGGCCTGCTGGTTGTAAATACAAACGAAACTGTGTCTGTTCGCCAAATTGACGCAATAATTCGTGCGTGGTGTCGGTTAACGGCGTCAGATTGCGAATGATCAAAGCCACTTCCGTATCGCCAGCTGCCACTTCTATTTGAGCGATACTACGATTATCGGGAGACGCATCCAATAAAGCGCGCAGCGCATCAATTTGCGTATCGACTGACGCATGCAGGACGGGACATTGATGAATATCAGTGATATAACGAGGGTTATTTTTTTCGCGAAATCCCAATAACGTAGCGCCTTTCTTTTCCACATAGCGCACCGATAAGCGAGCTTTATTGCGATAATGCCAAACATCGGCTGTCAAAGGAGGCAAAATTTCATTGGCTTGACAATGTCCTACTCGCGCCAAAACATCCACCAACAAAGCTTGCTTCGCTTGAATTTGCGCCTCAGCGGACAGATGTTGCAAGGAACAGCCCCCGCATAATGCATAATGTGGACAATGGGGTATGACTCGATCTGGAGAAGGGATGACAACATCTAATACGCGTCCCTCATCAAAATCAGTTTTACGGCGAGTATAAGCAAACTGCACAGTTTCCGTCGGCAAGGCCCCAGCAATAAACGTGGTTTTGCCATCAATGCGAGCAATACCTCGTCCATCATGAGAAAATTTTTCAATAGTCGCCGTATGCGGCGTTGAAGATTGTGTGGATTTTGAAGAGGTCATACTTGTCCCCGTGCAGCCATGATAAATAAGTTGGGTATTTAATCATGAAAAGGCTGCACTGGAAAAGAGTATAGTAAGATAATTACAAGAACTTACATTAACGAAGCACGTTGTTCAACCGCAGCATACTCACGATCTAAATTTTTGCGTGCATCACTAGCGTCGCTCAATTCTGATACAGTGGGAGCCATCTGTTCTCGAATAGTCACGCCAGTATAAACAATCGGCGCCAATACACCCTTGATAATGAAATTTAAATTATTCGGTGCATAGACAGATTCTTCTTGGTTCTCAATCATTTTTTTAAATAAATCGGAGCAGTGGTCTGTCGCGCCTTCAATACGTTCAAAAGAAGCAATGGCGCACTGAAAAAAGTAAAACGCAGCACAAGCACCGACACTCAGCATAGCCAGGGTCAATAAAATGCCACCCAAAGCCATCGTGACACTAATGGCCAACATGGATGCAATGACAGTTCCGAATCCGTACATCGCATTATCTATGCTATTTTGCGCATGCTTCGTCACGAGTTGCACATTATCTAATAAACTAACCACGTTGGTCTTCCGCTCTTCGAAAGAAATACCCTCATAAATACTTCGATTGTACGATTGCTCAGACATCGGAGAAGTATTCAAATGCTCATTCATTTTATCAATAATAAAAACCAAATCACTTAATTGACCTTTTCTGACAAAAGATAAGAAAATATTTTGGACAGTTCGAAAAAAATTAGGCACAAGAACATCATATTGGTTTTTATAATTGCTAACCATACTAGAGAGTGGACCATCGATCGGTCCTGTTTTGATCTGTTTACTGGTATCTTCAACGCCTACCGCTGCTTTAACAACTGATACAAACATCTCAGTAGGACGATGGCTTTGATAAACAGGCATCGCATCCAAAAAATTCTTTTTTCTAACTGCAATCGTATTCAATAAAGTCGCATACAAATAAAATTTACCAAAATGATCTGTAGGTTGACGTTCGATCTGTGCAGACAATTCTGCTAAAGCTTGACTGGGCATTTTGTGACTCCAATTTGAAATAAAAAACAAATTGTATTATTTTAATTCATTTGTGTCAATATATTTTCAAATTATTTTAAATTCAAACGACAACTGAACCCCGCGTAGCGCGCCCATAGTGTCTGTGACAAAGGCTCGTCATCCAAAGCTGACGCGTATCCCCACGAAAATATGCAAAATTTCTAGTGAACACGCTCCGCTTTACTCACTAGATCATAATTTATTAATCACATCATCCACTTCTTTAGGCGACAACTCCATGTGATCACCGCGACCCAAAGACCGTGGCATACTAAAATCACCATAACGGATCCGAATCAAACGACTGACTTCCACACCCTGTGTTTCCCATATACGGCGTACTTCACGGTTGCGACCTTCACTGAGCACCACATGGTACCAAGTGTTCATACCCTCTCCACCACGACTTTCGATTTTTTTGAATTTGGCGAGTCCATCATCCAACATCACACCTTTCAACAAGGTTCTCATCACATCTGGTTGGAGTTGACCATATACCCGCACAGCATATTCACGCTCTAACTCATATTTGGGATGCATCAAACGGTTTGCTAAATCACCGTTATTTGTAAAAATGAGCAACCCAGATGTATTCAAATCCAAGCGCCCTACTTGTATCCAACGCCCTTGTTTCAAATGAGGTAAGCGATCAAAGACCGTTTTCTCAAACTTCGGATCTGAACGACTAGAAATTTCGCCAATCGGTTTATGATAAAGTAAAATTCTGGTTTTAGATTGTAATTTCAGAGGATTGGCAATGACACGGCCACGCACTGAGATTTTATCATCTGGCCCAGCAGACTCGCCCAAACGCGCAGGCTTACCATTGACCTGGACCAAGCCCTGCTCAATCCAAGTTTCCATCTCTCGCCTAGATCCCAATCCTGCTTGACTAAGAATTTTCTGTAACCGCTCGGTACTCATTATAAACCTCTATTTTTTATCTCACCTCCCTCAATAGGAGAGTAGGCGTATCCTCTCTTCCCCTTGAGGGAAGAGCTAAACTTTATCCTCATTCCTCTTTAGGAAAGGGCCAATCTTTATCCTCTCTCCTCTTTAGGAAAGAGCCAATCTTGATCCCCTCTCCTCTTTAGGAAAGAGCCAATCTTGATCCCCTCTCCCCTTGAGGGGAGAGGGCTAGGGAGAGGGGTGATTTTTATGATCTTTTACTCACCCCTCATCCCTGATGTATCCCCTCATCTGCCCTTCGGGCAGAAGACTCCCATTACGCGCAGCTTGCGAGCACGATCGAAAACGAACAGTGACAGGACCTTGCAACACAATTAGACAGCCCGTTCCTTACTAATAATCTAACGACATCACAGACCTTACTTCCTTCATAGTCTTAGCGGCTTCTTCACGCGCATGTTCAGTACCTTCAGAAACGATGCGTTTTACCATACCCAAATCAGAATCATAATCCTGAATAAGCGTTTGAATCGGTTCCAGTTCTTTTATGACAGCATCTATAATGGGTTGTTTACACTCCAAACACCCAATACCCGCTGAGCGACATCCTTCTTCCACCCAACGTTTGACACCGTCATCTGAATAAAGGCGATGAAACTGCCAAACGGGACACAGCTGCGGTTCACCAGGATCAGTACGTTTTACTCGCGCCGGATCAGTCGGCATCGTACGGATCTTGCGTTCCACTTCTTTAGGCGCATCACGCAGATTAATCGTATTATGATACGATTTTGACATTTTCTGACCATCCAACCCAGGCATTTTTGCGTTTTCTGTCAGCAATGCCTGAGGTTCAGGTAAAATAATTTTGCCAGAGCCATCCAAAAACCCGTACAAGCGCTCTTTATCTCCTATCGACAAATTGGGCTGAGAATCGATCAAAGCTTTGGCCGTAGTCAGAGATTCGTAACAACCATTTTGTTGATACGCCATGCGAAATTCTGTATATAATTTACTATTCTTTTTCCCCATTTTTTTTATAGCTTCTTGCGCCAACACTTCAAAATTAGGTTCACGCCCATATAGAAAGTTAAAGCGCCGCGCCACTTCACGGATCAATTCAATATGCGCAACCTGGTCTTCGCCAACAGGAACCAAATCCGCACGGTAAAGTAACACATCAGCACTTTGTAATAAGGGATACCCTAAAAATCCATACGTTGCCAAATCTCTTTCCCGCAATTTATCCTGCTGATCTTTATAAGAAGGAACACGCTCTAACCAGCCTAATGGGGTAATCATCGATAACAGTAAATGCAATTCAGCATGTTCAGGTACCCAAGATTGGATAAACAAACGAGCCAACCCGGGATTGACCCCGCACGCTAACCAATCAATCACCATATCCCAGATCGAACGTTGAATGAGCTTTGGATCTTCATAATGAGTGGTCAAACCATGCCAATCTGCAACAAAAAACAAACAATCATGCTGATGTTGCAGTTTCACCCAATTCTTAATCACGCCATGATAATGGCCTAAATGCAATTGCCCACTGGCACGCATACCTGAAATCACGCGTTTGTTTCCAAATACTGACATGTAACTCCTATTTTATCCTCGAAAAAGCATCACTGCGCGCAGTAAAGCCTACTACAAAGGCCTATTACACTGCAATTGCAGGATACTTAAATTCCCAAAAACGGACTGGGATCTCCTTTACCATGCCGCATAATCACTGGCACGTTCCCCGTTAAATCCACCACAGTAGTGGGTTGATGACTACAGATCCCACCATTGATCACCAAATCCACATGATCGCCCAATATATCATAAATCGCATCTGGCTCACTTAAAGGCGCTTCTGCGCCAGGCAAAATCAAAGTTGAGCTCATCAATGGCGCTGCATTACATTCTAATAGCGCCAAAGTAATCGTATTATCCGGTACGCGCAAGCCTAAAGTCTTACGCTTCGGATGCAGCATGAGTCGCGGCACCTCTCGTGTTGCATTTAAAATAAAGGTATAAGCGCCGGGGGTAAAAGCTTTCAACATACGATAAATCGGTTTCGTCACAGATGCGTAAAGACCCAATTGCGATAAATCATGCGTCACCAAGGTCATATTATGATTTTTATCTAATTGCCGTAATGCTTTGATACGTTCCAAAGCTGATTTACATCCCAATTGACACCCAAAAGCATAGCCAGAATCAGTGGGATATACAATCAAACCGCCTTCAGCCATAATTGTTACAGCCTGGCGCAATAAACGAGCTTGCGGATTATCGGGATGTACTGCAAAAATTCGACTCATTTTTGTTCCCTGGCTTGTGCCTCATACTAGGTCATTTCCCATGAATCCCAAATGGGTGTGCAATGCTTGGGTAACGATTTTTGCCGACCCAAAGCAACTCTTGATAAGCCCTCACCATGAAAATCCGAGCCAGAGGATGCGAATAAAGCATGTTTTTGACAAAGTTTTGACATTTTCTCAATATCTTCATCCATGATTTCTCCAGATACTACCTCGATCCCCGCTCCACCCAGTGTTTGAAATTCTTGCACTAACTCATGGAGCTTTGTGCGCGTCAACCCATATTTCAAAGGATGTGCGATCACAGCCTGCCCACTCGCTGCTTGAATAACCGTCACTGCTGTAGATAAGTTTATCCAAGTTGCAGGAACATATGCAACCTTTCCCTTACCCAAATAAGTTTTAAAAGCCGCCTTGATATCGCGCACCATCCCTTCTTTTAACAAAACTTGGGCAAAATGTGCGCGTCCAATTTGAGTATGCCCAGCCAGTGCACAAGCTTTTGCATACATATCCTTTATTCCGCAACGCTGTAAAGCTTCGCCTATCGCCTGAGCACGTTGAAGACGCTGCGCTTGCTGCTGCACAATAATCTGCTGTAATGACTCTGCATGAATATTAATATTCAAACCTAAGACATGAATATCATATTTTTTCCATTGTACGCTTAGTTCAATGCCAGGAATAATGCGCATTGCGTGCCCCGAAGCAGCCTGCTGCAATTCAGCGATGCCTGCAACGGTATCATGATCCGTTAATGCTAAAGTGGTGACGCCCATGTACTGCGCTCGATCAAAGAGCATTGCTGGGGATAATAACCCATCTGAATAAGTGCTGTGAC
>CAISKC010000122.1 GCA_903885895.1 uncultured Legionella sp. | reverse complement strand
GGAGATATATGTAATCTTTTCATGACGCATAGCTTGATCCCAATAAATTAAAAATGCAAGCATTTTGAAAGATCATGGGTATATATGTCCTGAGTAGGCTGGCGCGACGACAAAAGCGAGTGTAAGGCTCAGTAAAGTTGATAAAGTATATTTGTTCATTTTGGGTCTCCATAAATAGGTGTGGGCAGTGGGTTTGGAAAAAATGTTTTCTTCCATTAAAATATAGTACACATGCTTGGTTTGAACAACCTCGTCTCTACTCGCTTGTAACCCGCAGTATTTCAGCAATGGACGTATCGCCCATGAGGACACGGCGAAAGCCATCTTGGCGGATGCTGGGTGTGGTGGGGCGAACATGTGCTTCCATGTGATGGACATTTTCGTTGTGATGGATCATTTGGCGCAATGTGTCATCGATGGTAATCAATTCATAAATACCAGTACGACCTCGGTAGCCTTGACCATGGCATTCAGGACAACCGGCCGGTTCATAAATGACACCTTTAATTTTGTGCTGAGCCATTTGCATTAATGCCAATTCATCTGATTTAAGAGGATGAGGTGTTTTGCAATGAGGGCAGAGTAAGCGTACCAACCGTTGGGCTAAAACACCGATGATGCTAGAAGAGAGTAAAAAGGATTCTACGCCCATGTCATGCAAACGTGCTAAAGCGCCGAGTGCGGTATTGGTATGTAAGGTTGAAAGTACCAAATGCCCAGTGAGACTGGCTTGTACTGAAATGTCCGCGGTTTCTAAATCGCGAATTTCACCGATCATGACGACGTCGGGATCTTGGCGTAAGATAGCGCGCAAGCCCTTGGCGAACGTCATGTCGACTTTGGGATTGACTTGCGTTTGACCAATACCAGGCAAATCATATTCTATGGGGTCTTCAATGGTCAAAATATTCCGACTGACTTGATTGAGCTGAGTCAGCATGGCGTACAAAGTAGTGGTTTTTCCGGAACCAGTTGGACCGGTGACGAGTAAAATACCATGCGGTTGCGCAATCATCATTTGAATGGGCGCTAAAATATGTTTGGGCATCCCTAAAATATGCATGTCTAATTGTGCTGATTCTTGATCTAAGATCCGCAAAACGATGCGCTCCCCATGGTTTGAGGGCAGCGTGGAGACCCGAACATCAATATTATGACCGCCAATGCGTAGAGAAATACGCCCATCTTGCGGGATTCGTTTTTCAGCGATGTCCAATTTGGCCATAACCTTGACCCGAGAAATGACCAATGGCGCAATCACCCGCGGAATGTCTAGAATTTCTTGTAATACACCGTCAACGCGATTGCGGACTAAAACACGATCTTCGTAGGTTTCAATGTGAATATCTGATGCTTTTTGTTTAATGGCTTGGGTAAACAGCGCATTGATCAAACGAATAATAGGGGCGTCGTCATGCGTGTCTAATAAGTCTTCACTAGTAGGGAGTTGACCTGCTAGTTTTAAGAGATCCAAATCTTCTTCCATAATGCCTTCCGTGGCATCTAAAATGGAGGTATTGGCTTGGTATATTTGGGCCAAATGTTGTTGAAATTCGGTAGAGTTGACTAGTTTTAATTGCAAGGGTTTTTGTAATGTGCGTTTGACTTCTGCCAAAGCCGAAAGTGGTGTGTCGACCAAATGATAAACCACCACCACGTCGGTGTCTGGGGAAGCGGTGACCACAATGCCATGTGTCTTCGCAAAAAAGTAGGGTAAGCGTATGGATTTCTCGTCATGGTTCTCTATATTAAGAGTGGTTGTCATAGAGATCCTAATCCTTCATTTGTGCGGGTGCCAATTTAGACGTCTTACAAAATGGTTTGGGTAAGCGTGATTGATGCCAAGCAGGTGCAATCGTGTTGGCATCCGTTTTATTATATTCCTCTTGATAACGAGCGATATCCAATTGATCATGGCGCATATGGTTGTATTTTTGACCCGTAAACTCCATAACATCGTGTTCATTTTTCAAAATATGCGGGCGAATGAAGACCATGAGCACTTTCTTTTCGCGCTGTGTCAAAGTACGTTGGAATAGTCGGCCGATTCCTGGGATTTCACCTATAATGGGCAGATTATTATTATCATTGGAGACACTGTCTTGGGCCAGGCCACCCAGTACGACGATATCGCCACTATGGACATGAACGGATGTAACAATGGCTGAAATATTAAAGACTGGGAACGTATTAGGTTTCAACTCATCGATGGGAGATGCCAGTGTATTATTGCCTTGGTCGATTTGGAGTTGGATCCCTGTTCCGTTGGTAATTTGCGGACGCACATATAAATGCAATGCCACATTCACACGGTCAAAGTTGGTATAGGGACTTGCTGTGGTGGTACCCGCGGCATTGTTGGGATAAGAAGAGGTTGCGACAGAAACCTGTTTACCAATCAGAATTTTAGCTTGGCGATTGTCCAATACGACCACGGAAGGTGTAGATAAAATATTCGCTCTTTTTTGTCTAGCGAGCGCATAAATTCGTGCTTCAAATTGCCTAATTGAGACGTGAGAGTTCAAGACTGCAAAACCTGGTCTAAAGGTATCAGGCGCGTGCGATGTCTGATCAACCGTTCCCCATTCAAGCCCTAGATTTTTAAAATCACTTTCATCGAGTTCAGCAATCAATGCTTCAATCAATAATTGAGCCGGTTTGATGTCCAGCTGCTGAATCACTGTTTTCAGGGTTTGAATCAATTTAGCAGGCCCGTTGATGATCACAGAATTGGTATTCGGCTCAGCGATGATTTGGATATTGGGTTTGCTGGAGCCTTCATTCTGAGTATTGGTGCTGGTACCGTTTGTTGGTGTAGGGGCAGGACCCGTTTGCGGGATAGGTGCTTGATTATTTGAAACATCACCGGGATTCAAGTTTCCCATACCAGAAGTAGGATTGGTACTGTCTAAAATGGGCACGGTCATTGTACCAATGGTGGTACCAACTGTTCCAGAGAAGCTGGCTTGGGCAATACCCGCTAAAATGGGCACCAGATCTTCCGCCCGTAAATAATGTAGGTAAATCACCTGAGTATTGTTATTGGTAGAATTCGTGTTTTGTTGATCTAATTGTAATATTAACAACCGAATGCGAATTCGATCCGTTTTATTACCACTAATCAGAATGGCATTACCGCGATCATCTGCCGCGATCATGGTTTGGTTGTTTTTATGTTGATTCATCTGGCTTAAGACCAGATCTTTTAAAGTATTCGCCACATCCATAGCCAATGCGTGGCGCAAGGGGACAATATCGATACCACTAGCAGATGAATTATCGACTTGACTGATAATCTCAGCCAATTGCTGAATATTGGAGGCTCGACCTGATAAAATGAGCGTATTAGAAGGGGCATAAGCTGATACAGAGCTCCATTGTGGCATCAAGGGTCTTAATACCGGGACCAATTGCTCTGCTGGGACGTATTGAACAGGGATGACCTGAACCATCATATCATCAGCATTAGGAGGTCTTCCTTGATTTGACAAGCTACCAGAGGTGGTTCTGGCATCCATATTGGGTAATATTTTAGTGAGATTGCCAGTGGTGATGGCTGCATAACCCGAAACTTGTAACATAGAAAGAAATACTGCATAGAGCTCGCGATCTGAAATAGGGGTGCTCGAGACAATAGAAATTTTGCCTGAAACGCGTGGATCGATGACAAAATTCTTTTTCGTTATACGGGATACTTCGCCAATCACGGCACGAATATCGGCATTCCGAAGATTCCAAATTTTGCTATCCCCTGCATGGTTTGTTTGGGGTTTATCGGCATTTTGATTATCTGCATCGCTGTCTTGATCCCAAGTTTTATGTTCAGAGTCGGCCGCAGGACCCATAGGCATTGTCCATTTTTTTTCTAAATCGACGGCGACACGATAATCATCTACCGGACCAATTTGTACAACATACAATTCAGTATTGGGGCGGCGTTGAATAGAGATGGGTTGTTTGACTTGGCTGCTTAATTTCTTTAAATAAGCATCTGCTTCGCTTTGTTTTTCGAAGGCACCGACTTGGACTAAGAATATGGTTTTGTTTTTTTGTGATAGCGTGACAATACCCAAATCACCTGGATTGGCGAGAGAAGCAACTAATAAGAGCAGGGTAGCGGTAAAAGGTCGGCGTATTTTTTTAAGCTGATATCCTGTAGTTCGGCCCCAAGATCTTATTATTTTGAGTAGGCGCATTACGTTGTCAGTGGAAAAGCGTTTACTTATTGCAAAAAACATTCTCATTACACGACCAGCAAAACAATTAATGCTACATCATAACCCAGTGCTTGTCAGGCTGTCATCTAGTTTCGGATCTGCTGACAACTCTACTATCTTGGCTAAACTGGCAGGATTTTATGCGCTCCGATGTTTAGATACTGAGTGTATGCTGCGCATTGAATCTCTAAAAAAGTTCTATTTTGGCGCAATGTAGTAGAATTGTCAACAGATGGGAAGCGGATTCCTTCGCCCCTTGAGGGGAGAAGGTGCCCGGTTGCACAGAGGGCGGATGAGGGCTGGGGTATCCCCTCATAATAATTTAATCGATGTAAATGTAGGGTGGACAAAGCGCAGCGTGCCCACCAGTTCGAAGAAATAATTTAAAACCCTGCTTTATTGGTGATTATTTCTTCGAACTGGTGGGCACGTCGTTGCACTCCTTTGTCCACCCTACACTCCTTTTGTATTACTTTATAACAAAAAATTATGCGGGGATTCCTCAGGGATGAGGGGGGATAAAAAGTTTTCTCAAATGCCAACCGGTACCACCGGAAGTTGTTTGCGAATTTCATATAATCTTTCTAGATCAATCGACGCAGAGACCACACCAGGGCCTTCTGTGGTTTGTTCAGCGATAATTTCTCCCCAGGGGTTGACGATCATAGAATGACCATAGGTGTTACGCCCATTAGGATGCTGACCACTTTGCCCAGCAGCAACGAGATAAGCCAAGGTATCTAACGCTCGACATCGAACCAAGAGTTCCCAATGTGCTTGTCCAGTTTTAACTGCAAAAGCAGCCGGAATAGCAATCACTTCGGCACCACGCGCGCTCAATTCAGTAAAAATATGGGGAAAGCGCATATCAAAACAGACACATAAGCCTAATTTTCCTACTGGTGAATCCAAGAGCGTGATACTGTCGCCAGGTTCTATGCTTGCAGACTCACAATAAGCTTCTTGCTGTGATAAATTGGCATCAAATAAATGGATTTTATCGTAGCGTGCTACTTGTTGACCATTATCAGAAAACACCAAACATGCTGCTCGTGCTTTTCCGGAGGTTTGGCTAGTGAGTGGGATGGTACCGCCTACGACCCAAACGTGATGTTTGGCAGCAAGCTCCGCCAAAAAGTCTTGCATTTTACCCGAACCAGGCGCTTCTCGATGATTGATTTTATCAGCTAGTTGGCATCCTAAGAGTGCGAACATTTCTGGTAAGACAACTAAGCGCGCACCGGCATCAGCTGCCTGAGCAGTCAGAGCGGTTGCTTGCGCAAAGTTTTCATCAAGATCGCCAGTAGAACACATTTGAATGGCTGCGACGTTTTTCATGGTGATACTTAAAAAAGTATTGTGGTAACGAGTATAAGATAGGGTTTCATAATAATCAAATGGTGGCTATGGGTGGACTCGAACCACCGACCTCAGCATTATGAGTGCCGCGCTCTAACCAGCTGAGCTACATAGCCAGGAGGGCAAGATTTTCGCGTTTTTATAACAAAATGTCAAGGTCATTCTAAAAGCTATTGTAAAAATGCATGAAAGAGGACTTCTTTGTCCCTTGAGGGAGAGCGTGCTGAATAGATATATGAAAATCTTAATTTTTTAAAAGTGTAAACGATGTGCCCGGTTTACACCGAGAGTTTCCTTCGCCCCTTGAGGGGATCCTCCAGGGATGAGGGCTGATGTATCCCCTCATAATTTTTTGTTATAAAGTAATACAAAAGGAG
>CAISKC010000121.1 GCA_903885895.1 uncultured Legionella sp. | reverse complement strand
TGAAAATTTCTCGCTCTAATGCCTGAAAACTTATACCTGGTGTTTTGGCTGATGTTTCCAAATAAACTAAACCTTCCTGTGAAGCATAATCTTCCGCCTCTTGCTGCATGACTATTCTTCTATCGGAGCAATCAATTTTATTACCCAGCAACAAATAGGTGGCTTCAGGCCTTTCATTTTTTACCATATCAAGATGTTTTTGTAGGTTTGTAAAAGAGGCTCTATCTGTCACAGAAAATACCAATACAACAATCCTACTATCCCTAACATAAGATGGTAGCAATGAGCTAAATCTTGATTGACCAGCCGTATCCCAGATCTGTAGTCTTAATGATCCGTTCGCCTGTGATATCGTTCTACTCAGAAAATCAACCCCTATAGTCGATTGATAATTGCGATCAAAGGTGCCATACATCCAATTAGTTATCAAACTGGTTTTACCAGACCCAGCGTCACCAATCAAACATATTTTTATCTTTGTTGGTAATCTAATTTGGTTTTCTAATTTCAATTCTTGCATAATCCAAAACCCACAATGAACACAATTAAATCATTATATCATAAATAAAGTCAAAAAAACAAACATTTGCAATGGAGGCTCGAAATCTAGAGAATCAATTCTCTATCATGGTGAATAATAGATCTAAATTTTTCATCAATCGTATTCCAATCCACAATATCCACTTTAAATGGCAAATCTGATTCTTCAAAGTCATCGCGTAATGCCACAATAGCTCATAAGCTAAGGAACGAAGAGATCGGAGTTTTGCGTACCTCCTAATATTTTTTCATTGCCGACCACACACAAACAAGTTAGCATGCGCGCTAAACACTCAAGCAGGATGCTTGTATGCGAAACCAGGGGTTTTCTCTACTTGAAATGCTCATCGTCATGCTCATTCTGAGTATTCTGCTTAGTTTTGCCTACCCTTCTTATCAAATGTATTGGACACGCGCGTATCGTTTAGAAGGGCAAATCGCCATCCTAAATTTAGCGAATAAAATGGAACAGTCCTTTGCGCAATATGGCACATATGCACTAGCTAGCATTGGAACAAACTCCGAACATGATGTGTTATCTACAGCCCTGACATCGCAAGGTTGGTATGTATTAAACATTCAAAGTGCTTCAGATACCCATTATACCTTGCAAGCTATCCCACAAAACTCGCAAGCGCAACAAGACAAACAATGCCAAACGCTGCAAATCAATGATCAAGGAATACAAAGTATGGTACCTGGTCCAGGCGGTAGTCCTACTGGGACTTGGGAGACGTGTTGGTCTTAGATTGTGGCGTATTTACATCATCAAGATCTGATGTATCCCCACAAAAATGCATAAAATAATTTCACACATACTATGACCCGTTCGGGCTGAGGACGGAGTGATCCCCTCATAATTTTTTGATAGAAAATCGATGTAAATGTAGGGTGGACAAAGCGCAGCGTGCCCACCAGTTCGAAGAAATAATTTAAAACCCTGCTTCAGGGGTGATTATTTCTTCGAACTGGTGGGCACGTCGTTCTGAGGTATCTATCCAAATTTTAACCAAAATGTATGGTGATAAAACTCTAATGTTGGTTGACCGATTTAGAAAAAATGTTTAAATCTCCTCCGGTCCGTTCGTGCTGAGGAGGCGC
>CAISKC010000120.1 GCA_903885895.1 uncultured Legionella sp. | reverse complement strand
AGGAGATTTAAACATTCTTTCTAAATCGGTCAACCAACATTAGAGCTTTATCACCATACATTTTGGTTGAAATTTGGACAGATACCTCAGCACGGCGTTACACTCCTTTGTCCACCCTACATTCCTTTTGTATTACTTTATAACAAAAAATTATGAGGGGATACATCCGCCCTCTCCCGCGCTGACCACCCTACTTTTACAAGGGTTTCTTTCGCGGGCGAGGGGGTCTCAGGGCTTCGTACAAAAAATATGGGGATGATAAGGCACCATTGCCCTTCCATCAAGACTGAACTAACCTCACATCAAGCGAATCACCGCTTGCGCAAATTCAGAACAACTCAACGTTTTGGCATTATCTAAAAGACGGGCGAAATCATAGGTTACTTCTTTGGCCGCAATCGCTTGCTCGACACCATGGATAATATGATCAGCCGCTTCCTTCCATCCCATATGCCGCAACATCATTTCAGCAGACAAAATCAATGAACCAGGATTGACCTTATCTTGCCCAGCATATTTTGGAGCCGTACCATGGGTCGCTTCAAAAACAGCAACTTTATCACCCATATTAGCGCCCGGAGCGATACCAATCCCACCGACTTGCGCCGCCAAAGCGTCTGAAATGTAATCGCCATTCAGATTTAACGTTGCAATCACAGAATACTCTTCGGGTCGTAATAAAATTTGTTGCAGGAACGCATCAGCAATCACGTCCTTGATGATAATATACTGCTTGGTATTTGGATTAACCATACGCATCCAAGGACCACCATCTACCAATTCAGCGCCAAATTCTTCTTTTGCCACCGCGTAGCCCCAGTCTTTGAAAGCACCTTCGGTGAATTTCATGATATTACCCTTGTGTACCAAGGTCACTGAATCACGCTGATTATCGATAGCATATTGAATCGCAGCTCGCACCAACCGTTGGGTCCCTGCTTTAGAAACGGGTTTGATACCTATGCCACAATGCTCAGGGAAACGGATTTTGGTAACATGCATCTCAGTGCGTAAAAATTGAATAACTTTCTGAGCTTCTGCACTATCAGCGGCCCACTCAATCCCGGCATAAATATCTTCAGAGTTTTCCCGAAAAATCACCATATTGGTTTTCCAAGGTTCTCTTACTGGACTAGGTGTCCCTTTAAAATAACGAATGGGGCGTAAGCAAATAAACAAATCTAATTCTTGGCGGATTGCCACGTTCAAAGAACGGATTCCTCCTCCTATTGGCGTCGTCAAAGGGCCTTTGATCGATACCACATACTGCTGTAATGCTTCCAAAGTTTCCTTGGGTAACCATTGATCGGCACCATATTGCTTTGTAGCTTTTTCACCCGCGTACACTTCCATCCAAGCAATTTTTCTGCTTGTGCCATAGGCTTTGTGCACAGCCGCATCCACAACTTTTAACATAGCAGGCGTCACATCGACACCAATACCATCGCCTTCAATAAACGGAATAATAGGGTTTTCTGGTACCGATAAAACAAATTTATCATTAACCGTAATCACTGCACCCTCTTTTGGAATCATAATTTTTTTATCTGACATCGTTCACTCCTTTACGCAGTAAAATTGGCAATGGCCCCCAAAACATCATACTTGTTACGGCCACACCTACAATAGTAGCAGCAGAACTCATATGACCAAATGCAGCATCCACTATCAATAAAATCAATTGATAACATCCACATGCCAACCCTATCACCAGCATTTGTTGCATGATAGAAAAAAACATAAACCGCCGTGTTCTACCTACTATTAACCAAGTCGTCACCAACAAGGCAAAAGCATGCTCCCCCATTGGCGTAGACAATAATGCGTCTAAACATAAACCAAGCAACAGGACCAATAACACATGAAAATAGGCTGGTACATAAGTTTGTAAGTAGAGTAAACATAATAACACCCACGCAGGCCGAATGGCATTGAGTTGGGATGGTAAGGGTAAAATAGTCAGGATGTTTGCGCCCAATATGATCCCTAAAATTCGTCCTGGTAACATTACCCCACTCCTTCCAGTTTCAGCAAACGTTCTGTCAATTCGTTACTCAATTCATTATGCTTTTCTTCTGGCCATATTAATAACACCAAGCGACTGCGATTTAACCAAGCAACAGGACTGACCATGACTTTGATAAAATCTTCGCCATTGGTGTTTTGCACCTCTTCGACAAAACCAACGGGATATCCTTCCGGATAATAGCCACCCAGTCCTGAGGTCACCAACAGATCCCCTACTTTTACTGAAGAGGTTTTAGGGAGATTCACCAATGCCAAACGCCCAATATGATTGGTGCCGACTACGATCGCGCGCTCTCCCGTACGTTGATTCAACACCGGGACGGCACATTTAGAATCCGAAATCAGGAGTACCGTACTTGTCAGTAAACCCACATCAATCACTTGGCCAGTCACACCCTTGGCATCCAGCACCGCTTGCCCACGAATAACGCCATCGCGTGACCCTTTAGAAATCACAATGATTTGGCGAGAATTAGTGGTATCCACCGCCAAAATGCGCGCTGCCATAGAACGCATTTGAGCTGAAGACGATGCCGACAACAGGCTTTTCAATTCTGAGTTTTCGTTACGCAGGGCCAAAAATTTTTGTAAGCGCGCCTCTAAGACCGTTTGCTGATAGCGCAGGCGCATATTTTCGTCGACCAAAGCTTTTTTAGAACCAATGACCGAGCGACTCCAAGCCACAATCTGCACGGGATAATCCACCGCGAACTGTACTGGCATCGTTAAGCCGGTAAACACATTGCGCACCCACGGCAAACTGCGGTCGCGGCAATCCACCATCATCAACGCAAAAGACAACAACACTGACAAAACAAACCACAGCGAACTATGTTTTTGTTTTGCAAAGAGCCGATCCCGTTTCAGATGGGTGTGTTCGCCATAGTTATTATTCTGTCGAAAGGAAATCGCCACCGCGCAAGTCCATTGTTTCTAACGCTTTACCACCACCTCTTGCTACGCAAGTAAGTGGATCTTCCGCTACTAATACTGGTAGGCCTGTTTCTTCCATTAAGAGGGTATCCATATTCTTCAGTAATGCCCCACCCCCTGTTAACACCATACCACGCTCAGCAATATCCGCCGCCAACTCTGGTGGGGCTAATTCCAACGCAGCGCGTACAGCGCCCACAATACGTGACAAAGGCTCTTGCAACGCTTCAAGAATTTCTGCACTGGTTAACGTAAAGCTGCGTGGGATCCCTTCCGCTAAATTACGACCACGAACCTCAATTTCATACAAATCACGACAAGGATACGCATAACCAATTTCATGCTTGATACGTTCAGCTGTGGTTTCTCCAATCAACGTTCCGTAATTCCGACGCACATAAGACACAATCGCGTCATCAAATTTATCGCCACCAATACGTACAGATTGGTGGTATACGATACCACTCAAAGAAATAATCGCCACTTCTGTCGTACCGCCACCGATATCGACGACCATAGAACCACTGGCTTCTTCAACTGGCATACCTGATCCCAACGCAGCCGCCATAGGCTCTTCTATCAAAAACACTTCGCGGGCACCCGCACCCATAGCCGACTCACGAATCGCGCGTCGTTCTACTTGAGTGGAACCACATGGCACACATACTAATACGCGTGGACTGGGTCGTAAAAATCGATTTTCATGCACTTTATGAATAAAATGTTGCAACATTTTCTCTGTCACAAAAAAGTCTGCAATCACCCCATCTTTCATCGGGCGAATTGCATTGATATTGCCAGGCGTCCGTCCTAACATACGCTTCGCTTCTAATCCAACTGCCGCGACACGTTTTTGACCAGCCTCATTTCGTAACGCAACAACAGAAGGCTCATTGAGCACAATCCCTTTATCACGCACATAAATCAAGGTGTTAGCCGTTCCCAGATCAATCGATAAATCATTAGAAAAGGCGCCTCTCAGTTTTCTTAACATAGTCTTCGTTAGCCTCATTACATTTTTGTGAAAGTTTACCTGATTTTACAAGGAAAAACGATCATTTTTTTACATGCCATGGTGGACCCGTTTCTCACACTATGTTAGGTATCCACCAAAGAGTGTTCCCAGTCCACCCTAGACAAAATTATTGCATATGAAAAAATTATCTGCTATTATTTCATATGAAATGAGCCAATATGACACAGTGGAGACAAACCATGACTGCTTCTGTCGATAAATTGCCAGAACAAGCACGCGTACTCACCAAAGCCGTATTAAATGTGGCGCATTTTTATGCGCTGAGCGGCAAAGATATAAGCGATATCATCGGTATCAGTGAGGCGGGTGTCAGCCGTTTAGGACATGGTAAAAAATTGCTTGCGCCAGATACCAAAGAAGGAGAAATGGCGATACTTTTAATCAGGGTCTATCGCAGTCTCAACGCGCTTTTAGGCAATAATCATACCAAAGCCAAACTTTGGTTGCATAATCATAATCATTATTTACAACAAAAACCCATTGAATTACTCAAAACCATCCCAGGCCTAGTCGCAGTTCTCAACTATCTGGACGCTATGCGCGGTAAATTATGACGATATGGGAAAAGTGTGAAGGAGAAAAACATAGCTTCCTCTTGCGCCAAGAGCCATGGCGTATTGTCGAAGCACAGCATATTTCCAGTTCACGTGATTTGGTCGATACTTTAGAAGAGCATGATTTTTTAGAAGAGCTATTAGAAACATCCAAACCCCCTGTCTTGAAACAAAAAGATTATTTGATTTTTACACCCTTTCGTTACCCACCATTAAAACATGGCTCACGGTTTGGCCATCATTACGAACCCTCTTTATGGTATGGCTCTCATGAGCTCAGTACCGCATTCGCCGAAGTCGCTTATTATCGTTTACAATTTTTTAACGATACGACCGCCCCATTAGATTACATAGAAATACCCATGACAGCTTTTCAAACTGTGCTAGCAACGCAGCGCGGTATTGATTTAACCCAACCACCTTTCAAAGACTATACAGCACAAATCTCTCATAAACAGAGCTACGAATACAGCCAAGCATTAGGTGCCGCAATGCGCGCTGCTGACATTGAGGCTTTCATTTATTTCTCAGCCAGGACGCAAAAACCAGGGAAAAATATCGCAGCCTTTACACCAACTGTATTCCAAAAGAAAAATAATCAATACATTCACCATCAACAAAACTGGCTCTGTATCGCCAATCAACACCGGATTGAATTTACCCGCTTAGGGATCTTGGAAAGAGAGCGCTTAATTTTCTCCACTGACAGCTATTTAGAACGGATAGATCCCCTCGAAAATGCATAAAAACAGAAAATTACAGGTCAAAAATTGCCGTCGTTGTGAACGAAGTAAAGCCATCCAGTATAGGACTTACGCTACTTCACTTCGTTCGCAAAAACGGCATCTTTTGACATCTTAGCTAAAATGGTCAAAATCCAATATTGACATCCCTTCATCATTCTTGCCATACTTCCCACCGCATTCAGCCAATCGGCCGGTTGCACTGGGTTCATGCCCATATGGAAAATTAGTCCAACATTAAGGAGATCTTATGAAACTCGTTTCATCTTTTATGCTTTTATCCTGCGCATTGCTTACTGGTTCCAGTCATGCAAACGCATATATCCCTGCTGTCTCGTCTGTGCAAGCACATAAAAAAATCAATCTAAATACCGCCTCGGCAGAGGAACTCACTCACGCAATCAAAGGCATTGGTAGGAAACGTGCGCTTGCTATCGTGCAATATCGCCAAAAACATGGCGTGTTCAAAACAATCACCGACCTCGCCGCAGTACGCGGTCTTGGTTTGCACTTTATCCAAAGCCATCGTTCGGAATTAGATTCAACGTTTATTTGTTGAACGGAAGTAAGCTTGAGTGGGCACGTCGCTTCGCGTCTTTGCCCACCCTATCTTATTGGATATGTAGTACAAATGTAGTATCGTTTAAAATAACTAAGAACAAAAAACTCTAAAAAAACTAGTGACCATATGAAAATTCTCCTCACAGGATGTGCAGGGTTTATCGGTATGCATGTCGCGTTACAACTGTTGCAGCGTGGTGACGAGATAGTTGGTATTGATAATCTAAATGATTACTATGATGTATCTCTCAAAGAGGCGCGTTTAAAGCAGTTAACACTATATGAGAATTTTCGTTTTTATAAATATGATATTGCGAATGCCGAATTAATCTCAGACGTTTTTAAACACGAGCAGCCGCAACGAGTGATTCATTTAGCAGCTCAAGCGGGTGTTCGTTATTCATTAATAAATCCACATGCTTATATTAGTGCGAATGTACAAGGATTTTTGCACATTATTGAGGGATGTCGTCACCATAATATTGAGCATTTGGTGTATGCGAGTAGCTCGAGTGTTTATGGAAACAATACTGTATTACCATTTTCTGAATCCCAATGTGTTGACCATCCGGTTAGTCTTTATGCAGCGACTAAGAAAACCAATGAGTTAATGGCGCATACGTATAGCCATCTTTACCAAATACCAACCACAGGGCTTCGTTTTTTTACGATATATGGACCGTGGGGACGACCTGATATGCTTCCGTTTAAATTTGTTCGTGCCATGTTAGCTGGTGAACCTATAGATATATATAACAATGGACAAATGGTACGAGACTTCACATACATCGATGATATTGTTGAAGGTGTGGTACGTGTGGTTGATAAAATAGCAACGCCTAATGAAAGTTTTGACTCACATAATCCAACACCAGAACGTAGTGATACACCCTATCGTATTTTTAATATTGGAAACAATCAGCCAATTTTTTTAATGGATTATATTAGTGCCCTAGAGAAAGCTCTAGGACTGACTGCAATAAAAAATTATTTACCCATGCAGCCAGGCGATGTGATAGCCACAGCTGCCAATACTGATGCGTTGCAGCAATGGATTAATTTCACACCGAATACGTTAGTACCAATAGGCTTACAACGCTTTGTTGAATGGTATAAGGCGTATTATACGTCATGAATATAACCGTATTTGGCACGGGCTATGTCGGTTTAGTACTAGGTGCTGTGTTAGCGGATTTTGGTCATCATGTTATGTGTATAAATATTGATGCAGCAAAAATCGCACAACTAAGCATGTCTACTTACTGCACGCCGCGCTAGAATCCAAAATGGCCGGTGGTTCATTGTATTTTTTGCCTTCTTGGAAAAAATACTGACCACGCCACGCTGCCATGCCAGCGGCCGCTGCAGAGAATATGAGTATATAGAGTGCGCCAGTACTAATCAAAGCGGCTAAAATACAAGCCCCGCTCATCCCCGCTGTTGCTAAACCTGTAAGAAGATAGGCTGCTTTCCGATATTGCACTGCTAATAATTGTTTCTCATTTTGACATTGCAGCTCAATTTCACTTTCTTCCAATTGCAGGTTTTGAATATCCATTTGTAAAGTAGCTTGCTTATGCATAAGAGGTTGTAATTTTATCTCAACAAACTTTTTGAGATACTGCTCGTGAACCTCCCTACTTATCGCACTGGGTTGACATCCTATTTTTTCACATAATAATAAAAACGTACTAATCTGATTTTGTTGCTTTAAAACTTTAGCTTGAATTCTGTCCAAACTATGTTTCGCACTGTTCCATCTTGTTTCTAAAACAAGCTTCTCTCTCTGCATCTCACTAGGTGAAAGCGTTTCTTTACGGGTTAAGTCCGTATACTGCTGTAAATTCAAGATGAGCAAGAAGTATTAGCGTCATCGT
>CAISKC010000119.1 GCA_903885895.1 uncultured Legionella sp. | reverse complement strand
TTATGAATGTATTTTATGTGCTTGCTGCACGAGTTCTTGTCCGTCTTATTGGTGGAATCCAGAAAAATTTGTTGGACCAGCGGGTTTATTGCAAGCACGTCGATTTTTAGCTGATAGTCGAGATACAGCAGGAACGCATCGTTTGGCAGCCTTACAAGATCCTTTTAGCGTATTTCGCTGTAGGACTATTATGAATTGCGCAACAGTGTGTCCAAAAGGGCTCAATCCTACAAAAGCAATTGCTGATATTCGTCATCAGATGTTGACACAAGAAACTTAATTTGTATCATGTGTAGTTCCCGAGCTTTGCCGAGTGTAGTTTGGTGGCATTAGGGTAGTTACAATTATTTATTTTTGGCCAAGGGATAGCCAACAATTAACATCATAGGCCTTTGGAGAAAAGCATACATGAATTTAAGTACTTTACAGCAGCAATTGACGACTTCATATTTAGCGGGTGGTAACGTCGCCTATGTAGAAAGCTTATACGAGGATTATTTAATTGATCCCGACACAGTGTCTTCTGAATGGCGTGCGATATTTGATGCGTTACCCAAGGTATCTGGGCAACCTGAACTATCACATCGGGCCATACAAGCGCATTTCCTGCAAGCAGCGATGCTACCTAAAAATACCTGCGTTGAGGCAGCTCCTAGTCAACAAGCTGTGACGGATTTCATTCAAGCCTATCGTATGTATGGTCATCATCAAGCTCATCTTGATCCGTTGGACATGGCTCAGCGCCGTTCGCATCCTTCTTTAGATCCTCAGTATTATCATTTGGGAGATGCCGAGCGTCAGCAATCTTTTTCTGCGGGGCCTTATTTAGCCCAGCAACCGAAAACTTTGTCCGAGATCGAACGAATCTTACAGGAGACTTATTGCGGTTCGATTGGCATTCAGTATATGCATCTCTCCAATCAAGATGAAATTCAATGGATTCAGCAAAAATATGAATCGAACCATGGACGTCCTCAATTTCATGTAGAACAGAAAGTTAAGATTCTGAAAGATTTGATTGCAGCAGATGGTTTAGAACGCTATTTAGGAACGCGGTATGTAGGGCAGAAGCGATTTTCTCTGGAAGGGGGCGATGCTTTGATCCCTATGATGAATGAATTGATTCAGAAAAGCTGTGCCAGCCATATTGATGAGATCATTATTGGTATGGCTCATCGTGGGCGCTTGAATGTGTTGATCAATGTATTAGGCAAAACTCCGGATGCGTTATTTCAAGAATTTGAAGGTAAATATGATGCAAGCCGCACCGGCGACGTGAAGTATCATTTGGGCTATTCTTCAGATTTGTCAACGCAAGCCGATGCGGTTGCGCATGTGGTTTTGGCTTTTAACCCTTCACATTTAGAAATCATCAGTCCCGTTGTAGAAGGCTCTGCACGCTCTAGAATGCGACGCCTTCATGATTTGGAACAGAAAAATAAAGTATTGCCTATTGTGATTCATGGAGATGCCGCTTTTGCTGGACAAGGCGTTGTCATGGAGACCTTTAATTTTTCGCAGTCTCCTGGGTATTGCACAGGCGGAACGGTACATATTGTTATCAATAATCAAATAGGGTTTACAACTAGCAATCCTCAAGATGCCCGTTCAACAGATTATTGTACGGATGTTGCTAAAATGGTGGAAGCCCCCATTTTTCATGTGAATGGAGATGATCCCGAGGCAGTTGTGTTTGCGATTCAATTGGCGTTTGAATTTCGTATGAGGTTTAAGCGTGATGTCGTCGTGGATTTGGTGTGTTACCGTCGACATGGTCATAATGAAGCGGATGAACCTGCTATTACGCAACCCTTAATGTATCAACGTATCAAGCAAATTAAGCCGTTACGTGAATTATATGCCGCGCAATTAATCCAAGAAAAAGCGGTGACCGATGCGGAAGTCCAGGCTTGGAATGATGGATACCGTGATGCTTTAGATCATGGTGAAACAGTGGTTGCTAGTTTGAAAACGGATTATAAGCGCCCGCATGCGCCTGATTGGACGCCTTATTTTAAAGTACAGTGGACTGACCCGGTGAATACGGCTGTAGATAAAAAATCATTACAAGCCATGGCTCAAACTTTATTGCAATTACCTGAGGGATTCGCAGTGCATCCTGTGGTGAAGCGTCTATTGGAAGAGCGCGAGAAAATGAGTACAGGCGAACTGGCAATGAATTGGGGTTTTGCTGAGACCTTGGCTTACGCTACCATTCTTAAAGATGGGCATGAAGTACGTTTATCTGGCCAAGATTGTGGTCGCGGTACTTTTGCACATCGACATGCCGTTCTGCATGATCAAAAAACAGGGGAAACGTATACGCCCTTGCAACAATTTGCGAGCAACCCTGTAGGGCCTTTTTCTGTCATTGATTCGGTTTTATCCGAAGAAGCAGTATTGGCTTTTGAATATGGCTATGCAACGTATGATCCAAGTTCATTGGTATTATGGGAAGCGCAATTCGGTGATTTTGCGAATGGTGCGCAAGTAGTGATTGATCAGTTCATAAGTTCAGGTGAACAAAAATGGGGTAGATTATGTGGTTTGGTCATGTTATTACCTCATGGATATGAGGGGCAAGGGCCGGAACATTCGTCTGCGCGGTTAGAGCGTTTCATGCAATTGTGCGCTCAGCAGAATATTCAAGTTTGTACTCCAACGACTCCTGCACAAATTTTTCACCTTCTACGTCGGCAAATCTTACGTAAATTCCGCAAACCTCTGATTGTTATGACGCCCAAAAGTATTTTACGACATAAATTGGCTGTTTCGACCTTAGAAGATTTGGCCAAAGGTACTTTCCAAAATGTGATAGCTGAGCAAGATCAATTGGATGCTACCAAGGTAACCACGGTGGTATTGTGTTGCGGAAAAGTTTATTATGATCTCCTGCAATATAGACGTGCCGAGAATTTACAGCAGCAAGCTATTATACGGATAGAGCAGGTTTATCCTTTTCCTTCCGAGGATTTGATGGCGGTTCTTAAGAACTATCCTAATGCGAAGACAGTGGTTTGGTGTCAGGAAGAACCGCAAAATCAGGGTGTTTGGTTTTCATCGCAACACCATTTTAAAGAATGTTTGCGGCCTGATCAAACATTAACCTATGCAGGACGCGGTTTTGCTGCAGCACCTGCTGGTGGGAGTGCTAAGACGCATGCAGAGCAACAAGCAGAGTTGGTGAAACAAGCCCTAGTCTAACGTGATGAGAAAAATAATAGGAAACAATTATGGCAATTGAATTAAAAGTACCTGCCTTACCGGAATCCGTGGCCGATGCCACCATCGCTACATGGCATAAAAAAGTAGGTGATGCTGTGAAACGCGGGGAAAATCTGGTTGATTTGGAAACAGACAAAGTTGTGTTGGAAGTGCCAGCCCAAGAAGATGGCGTTATAAAAGAAATATTATTTGCTGTCGGTGCAACGGTTAAATCTGGAGAATTATTGGCTACAATAGATAATTCTGGGCAAGCAGCAAAAGCTGCTCCACCCGCTGCGGAATCCAAACCAGCTGCTCCTGAAAAATCTGAACCTGCAGCAGATAAAGTTGCAACGAGTCCAGGCGTTAGACGTCTCTTGGCGGAACATGATCTTCCTCCTACGGCTATTCAAGGTTCTGGTAAAGATGGACGTGTTGTCAAAGAAGATGTGGTGGGCTTTATCAGCGCTAAGCGAGCGGGTGCCTCTGCGCAGCCTGTCGGCAATCGCGAAGAGCGTCGTGTTCCCATGAGTCGTTTACGTGCGAAAGTGGCGGAGCGCTTGGTTGCAGCGCAACAGTCCGCAGCGATGCTGACTACTTTTAACGAAGTGAATTTGCAAGCAGTTATGGATTTGCGTGCTCAGTACAAAGATAGCTTTGAAAAGAAATTTGGAGTCAAACTGGGCTTTATGTCATTTTTTACCAAAGCCGTTGTGGAGTCATTAAAGAGATTTCCAGTCGTGAATGCATCGGTTGATGGCCAGGATATTGTGTATCACGGTTATTATGATATCGGCATAGCAGTAACGACTGAACGCGGTTTGGTTGTGCCGGTTGTCCGTGATGCTGATCAACTGAGTTTGTCGGATATTGAACATACTATCTCCGATTGTGCGACGCGTGCACGCAGTGGTAAATTGGCTTTGGAAGAATTGCAAGGTGGGACATTCACGATTACCAATGGTGGCGTGTTTGGATCCTTATTGTCTACGCCCATTATCAATCCGCCACAAACCGCTATTTTAGGGATGCACAAAATTCAAGAAAGACCTGTTGTAGAAAAAGGCCAAATTGTTATTCGGCCGATGATGTATGTTGCTTTGTCCTATGATCATCGATTGATAGATGGCAAAGATTCTGTGCAATTTTTAGTATCTGTTAAAGAACTACTAGAAGATCCTGCGCGTTTATTACTTAATGTTTAGTTAGGATATATTGATGAATTTACATGAATACCAAGCCAAGTCTTTATTGGCAAAATATAATCTGCCTGTGCCACGTGGTCTGATTGCTTATAATGCAGAAGAAGCCGTCGCAGCAAGTCAACAATTGTCGACCGCTTCCTGGGTTGTGAAAGCGCAAGTGCACGCTGGTGGCCGTGGTAAAGCGGGTGGCGTCAAATTAGTAAAAACCACAGAAGAATTGACAGAATATGTCAAAAAAATCTTAGGGACTCGCTTAGTGACGCATCAAACGGATGCGCATGGTCAACCAGTAAATGTCGTTTTAGTTGAAGAGACAAGCGAGATTGCGCGCGAATTGTATCTTGGTGCCGTGGTGGATCGCGCACAACGTCGCGTTGTGTTTATGGCTTCTACCGAAGGTGGGATGGAGATTGAAACGGTTGCAGAACAAACACCAGAAAAAATTCTGACCATCACTATGGATCCTTTGGTGGGGATTATGCCTTATCAATGTCGTGAAATAGGCTTTAAACTGGGATTGGTTGGTCCTCAAATAAACCAATTGACACAGTTAATGACTGGCTTGGGACGCATGTTTGTAGAAAATGATTTGTCTTTATTAGAGATTAATCCTTTGGTTGTCACCAAAGCCGGACAGTTGATCTGTTTGGATGGTAAAATTAGCATTGATGACAATGCTCTGTTCCGTCATCCAGATTTGAAAGCAATGCGTGATGCTTCACAAGAAGATGAAAGAGAAAATCGCGCGCACGATTTTGAATTAAATTATATACCTTTGGATGGTGAAATCGGTTGTATGGTCAATGGAGCTGGTTTGGCTATGGCGACCATGGATGTGATCAAATTGTGCGGTGGTGAACCGGCTAACTTCTTGGATGTTGGAGGCGGTGCTACCAAAGAACGTGTGACGGAAGCATTTAAAATTATTTTATCAGATGAGAAAGTCAAAGGCATCTTAGTGAATATTTTTGGTGGTATCGTACGCTGCGACCTGATTGCAGAAGGCATTTTAGCGGCTGTTAAAGAAGTGCAATTAAAAATACCTGTGGTGGTGCGCTTAGAAGGAAATAATGCCAAATTGGGTGCTGATATTTTAAATAAAAGCGGTTTGAATGTGATTGCTGCAGATGGTTTGACCGATGCGGCGCAGAAAATCGTAGCGGCGGTAAAGTAGCCTAGGGTCTGTTGACTGCACACACGTCGTTCCGAGCGTAGCGAGGAATCTCCTGACAGATGGGAGATACTTCGTCGCAAGCTCCTCAGGATGACGTGACATGGCAATGTCCTGATGTCGTGACACTAGCGAATTCTGAATTAAGAGGTTTAAATGAGTATATTAATTGATAAAAATACCCGAGTGATCTGTCAAGGATTTACTGGAAATCAAGGTACGTTTCACACTGAGCAAGCCATTGCTTATGGAACTCAAATGGTCGGTGGTGTGACACCTGGTAAGGGCGGACAAACGCATTTGTCATTACCAGTATTTGATACGGTACATGATGCAGTAAAAGCTACGCAAGCGACTGCGTCTGTGATTTATGTGCCTGCGCCTTTTTGTAAAGATTCAATTATTGAGGCTGCAGAAGCTGGGATAGAATTGATCGTATGTATTACGGAAGGCATTCCAGTTTTGGATATGTTGCAAGTGAAATTGTATTTGGAACAAAATACGCATAGCCGCTTGATCGGTCCTAATTGCCCAGGCGTTATCACGCCCGGTCAATGTAAAATTGGTATTATGCCAGGTTCGATTCATCTGCCTGGTAAGGTAGGGATTGTATCTCGTTCTGGAACTTTAACGTATGAAGCAGTGAAACAAACGACAGACCAAGGATTTGGACAAAGTACTTGCGTAGGAATTGGTGGCGATCCCATACCTGGCAGTACGTTCATCGATATTCTTGCTTTGTTTGAAAAAGATCCACAAACAGAAGCGATCATTTTAGTAGGCGAAATTGGTGGCACTGCAGAAGAAGAAGCCGCTGAATTCATTCGCTCTCATGTTTCAAAACCAGTCGTGTCTTATATTGCTGGCGTGACAGCGCCCGCAGGAAAAAGGATGGGGCATGCTGGCGCGATTATTTCCGGCGGAAAAGGCACGGCAGCAGATAAGTTTGCTGCACTCCAAGCTTCTGGTGTGGTGACGGTGGATTCGCCAGCAAAACTTGGGCAAGCGGTAAAAGATCTTATGAAATGGTAAAATCAATCGCTGAGCTGCCGCAAACTCGTGAAGAGTATGGTGCGGTAGCTTTGCTTGAAGCGGATATGAATCCTGATCCGTTTGAGCAATTTAAGCATTGGTTTGATCAGAACGCACAATTGGAACCCAAAACTTATAATGCCATGGTGCTTTCTACTGTGGATCAACATCATCATTCTGATTCCAGAGTGGTGTTGTTGAAAGAGTTGGCTGCTGGAGAGTTTGTTTTTTATACTCACTATGACAGTGAAAAGGGTATGCAAATGGAAAGCAACCCTCATGTCTCATTGAATTTTTATTGGTCGTATCAAGCCCGTCAAATTAGAGTGCGAGGATTGGTGCATCGCGTAAGCTCGGAACAGTCGGATGAGTATTTTTATTCTCGCCCACGCGAAAGTCAACTCAGTAGTATTGCTTCGTCGCAAAGTAGCGTGATTGCCAACCGTGAAGAATTAGACGCTACTTACCAACGTGTCTGCGAAGAATATAACAGTAAAAAAATTGTACGACCTGAGTCTTGGGGTGGTTATGCAGTTGTGCCGAGTCAAATTGAATTTTGGCAAGGGCGCGATAGTCGTTTACATGATCGGATTCAATATACACGGAATGAAGATCAATGGCATATGCAGAGATTGGCACCGTAAAAGATGTAAAATTCAATGGCGCGTGTAACGATTTGCGCCATTGAATGCTCTGTTCGGTTACG